>CANQNI010000117.1 GCA_947625175.1 uncultured Eubacteriaceae bacterium
AATCAGCTTCAGCTTTAGCTACAGCTATGGAGACTGCTAAAATAGCATTAGCACCAAGATTACCTTTGTTTTCACTGTTATCTAAGTCGATCATAATACGGTCAACACCGATCTGATCTAAAGCATTATAACCAATTAAAGCTTCACTGATCTTATCGTTAACATTTTCAACAGCTTTTAGAACACCTTTACCATTATAACGAGATTTATCGCCATCTCTAAGTTCTACCGCTTCAAATTGACCTGTTGAGGCACCACTTGGAACAATACCACGACCAAATGCACCATCGTCTAATAATACGTCAACTTCAACTGTCGGATTTCCACGTGAATCCAGAACTTCTCTTGCAACAATATCTTCAATAAATGTGCTCATAATAAATTCATCCTCCTGATTTTTATACACATTAATTATTGCATTACTTTGTAATGCGGAAAAACTTAGATTTCTGGAACTACAGCAGGCTCTCCTTCTTCGTCTAGTAAAACGGTTAAGCCTCCCTGACCCGGACCATAGACATATAGATAGGATAAACCTGTCTCTGTATCTTCTATTATCCTGACTCCAGTTCCATCATCATCTTTCTGTTGATAATAAGTTTTAAATCGATGTCGATTCTTTTTTCTTTTTGCCATTTTAACTCCACTTTTTAAAACGTTTTCGTTGAGTTTAAATTAACAAACCAATTAATCATTAAGTAAAAAGAATTCCATTTAATTATAATATAAAAATTAACCTACTAACTGAAAAATGAGTTCGAATTCAATTTTTTTCTCTATTTTCTCCTTTTTAAAATTGATTTTCTTTTTGAAAGCGATTATATAATTACTTTTTACCGGTACCGGTTTAAAACGGTACCGTTTAGATTTATAATAGATAAGAATTGTAGTTAGGAGTTATTCATGATAACCAATTTAGAATTATTTGAACACTTCAGATATCTTGACTGGCTTATTCATAAATTTAATCTCTTTATTAACCAGAACAATAAGTCACCAATGGATATCTCACGAGGACAGGGAAGAATCCTGGGTGTTCTCCTAATTGAAGATTCTATTAGTACTAAAGATTTATCCCAACGTACTGGAATTAAAATTTCTTCCCTTAATGAGATCTTATCTAAATTAGAAAAGAAAGAATTAATACAACGTAAACCTTCTAAAGAAGATAAGAGAATTATTATTAACTGTTTAACGGAAAAGGCTCGACTCCATCAGCCAAAGTTAGATATATCCTTTTTTAACTGCTTAAATGAGAAGCAGAAAAAAGAGTTTAATTTTCTATTAAGTCAGTTATGTGATCAGCTAGAAGCAAATATTTGTGATCTCTCTAATGAAGAACTCATTAATAATTGTCTTCACCGTAAGAACTACTATGAGTTATTTTTAAATTATCAGAATAATGCTCAAGAAGAAAATGCTATAGGAGGTAAATTATGCTAAAGCTAATTGGAAAATATGCCAAGCCTTTTAGAATACCTTCTATATTATCGGCTATCACAGTCGTTATAGAAGTTATATTAGAAATTCAAATTCCCCTAATGATGAGTCAGATTATTGATACTGGTGTAGCATTTGATGATTTATCTGTAATCTATCGCCAAGGGGGCTTAATGATTATTTTTGCTGTTGCGTCTTTAATCTTTGGTGTTTTATCCGGTTATTTCGCAGCTAAAGCTGGTATTGGTTTTGGAGCAGGTGTTCGTAAAGGGTTATTCGATAAAATTCAAAGTTATTCTTTTACTAATATTGATAACTTCAGTACCTCATCTCTGATTACCCGTCTAACGACTGATACAACTAATATTCAGATGGCTTACATGACTGTAATTCGAGTTCTGGTTCGCTCACCGGTTATGCTTATAGCTGCAGCTATAATGGCCAGATCTCTTAACCCTGAACTGGTAGGAATTTTTCTTATCTCCATTCCTATTTTAGCTCTAGCTTTAGGTTTCTTAATGGCTAATGCCCATCCAAGGTTTAAATTCATGTTAAACCGAACTGATAACTTGAATAAAACTGTTCAGGAAAATCTAATTGGAATTAGAGTTGTTAAAGCTTTTAACAGACAAAATTATGAAAAGAAAAAATTCCAACAGGCCAACCAGGAATTAATGAATGCGCTCTTAAGGGCTCAAACTTTATTAATTAGCATCTTTCCTGTAATGATGTTAGTAATGAACGGAACTATTCTGGCTATAGTCTGGTTTGGTGGAAGAATGATTATAAGAGGAACCTTCCTCACTGGAGAACTGGTCAGTTTTATAACCTATTGTACTCAAATTCTGATGAGTTTAATGATGATTGGGCAATCAATTATGATGTTAACTATTGCTTATACATCAATGACCCGTATTAAGGAGGTCTTTGATGAAAAGAGTGATATCACTGATAAAGATGCTCAAAAATCATTAAAGGTTGAAGATGGAAGTATTACCTTTAAAGATGTCTACTTTAAATATGACGATAGAGCAGACGAATATATTCTGGATGATATTAATCTTCATATAAAATCCGGTGAGACAATCGGAATTTTAGGTGGAACTGGATCTTCCAAATCTAGCTTAGTCCAACTTATCCCAAGACTCTATGATCCTACTAGAGGGGAAGTTATGGTAAGTAACCATAATGTTGATCATTATGAAATTGAGACTCTAAGAGATTCGGTTGGTATGGTTCTTCAAAACAATGTCCTCTTTACTGGAACTATTGCAGAGAATCTTAGATGGGGTAATGATCAAGCAACAGATAAAGAATTAATGCAGGCTTGTAAAGATGCTAGTATTGCCGATTTCGTTGAATCACTCCCAGATGGGCTTAATACTAATCTGGATCAGGGTGGAATCAACCTTTCTGGTGGACAAAAACAACGTCTATGTATTGCTAGAGCTCTTCTTAAAAAACCTAAGATTATTATTCTCGATGATTCTACCTCTGCCGTTGATATGGAAACTGACAGACATATAAGAGAATCATTCAAGAAAAATTTAAAAGGAATGACTACCCTTATTATTGCCCAACGAATTGCCTCAGTCGAAGACTCAGACAAGATAATTATTATGGATGATGGTAAAGTTGTAGCCTTTGATACTCCTGAAAACCTCGAAAAAAATAATAAAATTTATCAGGAAATTTTATCTTCTCAGAAAACTAATCTCTTTACTGAATCTGAAGAAGCGGAAGAAAATCCTGATGATATAGAAGAAGCCGAAATAATTGAAGAATATGAAGATGAACCCATGAAAGGAGAAGCATATGCCTAGAGGAGGACCTGGGGCTTACGTGGTTAAAAAGCCTAAAAATTTAGGAAAAACTGTTCGACAAGTATTTTCCTATATGACTAATACATGGAAAAAGAAAATATTGCTGGTTATAGTTTTCTTCCTGGTAATTATAGCTTCGGGATCAACTATAGCAGCTACCTACCTATTAACACCAACTATTAATCTAGGAATTCTCCCTGTAGTTGGAGAACCATTAACTTTTGATAATCTAAAACCGTTTATCTATTACGTTTCCATTATGGCACTAGCCTATATAATGGGTTTAATTTCTACATGGGTTTATAACTTTATTATGATAAATCTTTCGGCAGAAACACTTTATACTATACGACAAGACCTGTTTTCTGCTATGGAAGATTTACCAGTTTCCTATTTTGATACCCACACTGATGGAGATATTATGAGCCGTTTTACTAATGATACAGATACTTTACGTGAAGTATTATCAATGGCTTTACCTCAGATATTTTCATCTAGTTTAACTATACTTGGAACTTTCTCAATGATGCTATTCTTAAGCTGGCAATTAACTCTAATAGTTATTGTCATGTTAGGAATCATGTTTTTAGTAATTAGAACAATTGGAGCACGTTCTGCAAAAAATTTCCAAGAGCAACAAAGAAGACTTGGGATTGTAAATGGTTATATTGAAGAAATGATTACCGGTCAGAAAGTGGTTAAAGTCTTTAACCATGAACATAAAATTATGGATCAGTTTGATGAAATCAATAATAATCTAAGAGATGCTTCAACCCGAGCTAATATTTATGGGAATATTTTAATGCCTATTATGGGTAATCTCAGTTACGTTCAGTTTGCTTTCTGTGCTGGAATAGGGGGTTGGTTAATTATAATTGATCAAATGACAATTGGTGCTATTGCTTCATTCCTTCAGTATTCAAGAAACTTTTCACAACCAATAACTCAAGTTTCACAATTAATTAATCAGATCTTATCAGGACTAGCAGGGGCAGAAAGAATATTTACCTTTATAGAAAATCCTAAAGAGGAAGATGAGGGCTTTGTTGAACTGGTTAATGTAGAAAGACAACCGGATGGTTCATTAGTAGAAACGATTGCAGACTCTCAGTTATGGGCCTGGAAGATTCCTCAGGAAGATGGCAGTGTTAAGTATAATGAAATTAAAGGTGATGTAAGATTTAATGATGTTAGTTTCAGTTATGACGGGAAACGGGAAGTTATTCATGATATTTCACTCTTTGCTAAACCTGGACAGAAAATTGCTTTAGTTGGTGCCACTGGAGCCGGTAAAACTACTATTACTAATTTACTTAACCGGTTCTATGAAATAGACGAAGGTGAAATAATCTATGATGGGGTTAATATTAAAGATATTAAAAAGAAAGATTTAAGAAAATCCCTAGCTATGGTTCTACAGGATACTCATCTATTTACCGGAACTATTGCAGATAATATCCGTTATGGGAAACTTGATGCTACTGATGATGAAATAAAAGGAGCTGCTGAGCTTGCACATGCTACTCACTTTATAAATCAGTTACCTGATGGTTTTGATACTGTAATTACTAATGATGGTGGTAATTTATCCCAGGGACAGCGTCAATTACTAGCTATAGCTAGAGCAGCTGTTGCCAATCCTCCAGTTTTAGTATTAGACGAAGCAACCAGTTCTATCGATACCCGAACGGAAAAATTCATCGAAAAAGGTATGGATTCTCTTATGTTAGATAGAACTGTCTTTGTAATTGCTCACAGACTCAGTACAGTAAGAAACTCTAATGCAATTCTGGTAATGGATCAGGGTGAAATAATTGAACGAGGCGATCATGACGAGTTAATGAAAGAAAAGGGTAGATATTATCAACTTCAAACTGGTCAACTTGAATTGGATTAAATCATTTGTAAAGTTGAATTGTAGTTTGACCAA
>CANQNI010000118.1 GCA_947625175.1 uncultured Eubacteriaceae bacterium
CTAAATAGCCAGTTGTTTTTTAATTTTGTCGGAATCTTGATATCACTACTCGGTTCCTGGAACTGAATAAGTAAATCTTGCGCTTTAAGGCATGATTTAAATTCACTCAGTTTACTGGTAGGAACCCAACCGGAAAAGTAAAAACTCTCTTCACTAAATGCCAGATCATTTTTAATGGCTTCTATTAAGATAAGCATTGAAAGTTCATTATAATAAAGTTCCGCACTAGAACGTTCTTTATTTAAAACCTGGTCTAAGGCAGTTCTTAGTTTACTGGTTTCATTTTCCAAGGCCTTCTTTTTTTCATTGAGCATTTTAACTATTTGTTCAGGCTCACTCTGATAGGCTGAATTAAAACCCTCTATTTCTTTAAAATCTAGGGCCTTTAGAACTCTGTCAGTTTCAGATTGAAAATCTGTGGCTGAAATGACTAAATAAACAGCCTCGCTCTTTTGAGTATCCCCTACATGAAATAATAATGAAGGAATATTTGAATATACGAGTTTAAGTCTGTTAGCATTGTCTACCGTTAGCGAGCCTAATTTAAAAGTAAAATTGCTTAAATCAATTAAATCTCTCATTGGTAAATCAATGTTACTTAGATAACTGTAATATTCTAAACTTTTCTCAGTTTCTTCAAGTTGTTTCTGATTAAAATTTAATTCAGTTGATTTATCGTTAATCTGTTTAATAAAATCTTGTGAATTTTTTAATGTCAGCTCAGGATTTAAATCTTTATCCAAAATTAAATTAAAATCTTCTGCTAAAGAATTTGAATAGAGTTTTTGAAGTTCTTGAATAATGGTTTCGTATTTTTTTTGGTTTTTACTCTTTTTGCCTGAAACAATATTTTTTAATCCAAGAATACCAGTTACGTTTTCTTCCGTAACTGGAATGACAAAGCGTCCTTCCTCTATTTCTGTTAAAGCATCGATAATCTCGACATCATTAAACAGATAGATGTCTTTAGCAAAGGTATTTATATCCTTTTTTTCACCGACAATATTGACTAAAGTTAATTTTTCAATAGCCATATTTACTCCACGAATCATTCAATATTTCTAATGAGATAATTAATAGTTTCTTCTGCTGATAAGGAATACCGTTTCGCTTCTATAATTGAGATAATATCAGATATTTCACTATCTAGTAATTGAAGATAGGCATAAGCGGAACTTATTCCATCTCCAAAGAAAAAAAGTTCTTTAAACTGATAATACATAAATCTTTTTTTTCTCCGGTTCATATGCAAATCCAGATTTTCTTCCGGATGGTCAAAGAGAAAATTATATTCTTTAAATTTCTTCAGTTCTATTAATAGTTCATCATAATCATCAATTTCAGCTAAGCGGTATAGTTCCTTTTCACTAACTCTGAGACCACCCCGGTAAACATAGGGAATAATCTGATCTACATTATAATGATAAAACTTTTTGGTTCGATATATCCACATCAGATTATTTAGGTCTATTTCGGTGCGAATACATTCAATAAGTTTTTCATTAGTCTTATTATTTAAATTTTTAATATATTGATAAACCAGATCATAATAACTACGTTCCATCGTTTTTTCGATATCAAACAAATTTGAAGGGGTAAGTTCCGGATAGGTTTCAAGAGCTCTATAATAAATGGACTTTCTAAGTTTCTTTTTAAAATCATCCCATGAATAGGAATCGATTAGACTTTCAAAAGTTTCTTCACTATACTGATCCGAAATAGCTAGATGTTGGATTATCTCTCTTAAATTTTCTTTTTTGGCTAGAGCGTGAATAATAACAAGAAAGGAGGTAAGATTTATTTTCTGAATCACCAGTTTAATAAAGTCACTTTCAGAACCATGAACAAAATAAAGAATCTTGTTGGAATTATTAATAACTATATGATTAAAACTTTCTTCTAGAATTGTTCTAGATTCGTTTTCATAAACTGATTCCAGATATTGACTAAAATGCGTATTTTCTTTTAAATATTTAATTACTTCACTTAAATTAGCACAGTTAATCAGGTTAATATAATCTCTATTTGTTAAAAGCTTTCCTTTTAAAGCTTTTACTTTAGTTTCAAGTGCTGGGTTTCGAGCCATTACTCTGCTTCCAATAAAGAATTTAAAACTAATTGAATGGCTGCTTCTTTATGCTCTTTATAATATTTAAGCAGCTTTTCACTTTCTATCTGTGCTTTTTTAATTTCTTCTGCTTTCTGTTTATCAGACTGGGCTATTCGCTGGTCATATTGACTCTGACAAGTTTTAGTGGTCTGATTTAAAACAGTTTCTTCCAAAGTTTCTATGCGCTTTTTAGTATCTTCTTCAGATTCTTCCACTTCTTTTTGAACAACATTGCGTTCAATTTCAATTGTTTTATCTAGATGAATAATCTGTTTTAAATAATCGTTTATCATAACTTACTTCCTATATCATTTCATTATACCACTATATTAAATATGAATTTTTTTCCAAATTAAATTTAAGATTGATCTTAATACCCTATAGGGGTATACTTAGTTTATGGAAGAAAACCATAAGATTAAAAAAAGAGAACCAGGATATAAACAAAAACTAATAAACCGGTTAAAAAGAATAGATGGACAGATAAATGGAATTATCAGAATGGTTGAGAATGATGCCTATTGTCCTGATATTCTAATGCAAACCTCAGCAGTAAATTCAGCAATTAATTCTTTTAATAAAGATTTAATTGCAGGTCATATAAGATCCTGTGTTCTTAATGATATTAAAGACGGTCATGAAGAAGTTGTAGATGAACTTGTAATTACATTACAAAAACTGATGAAGTGATATGAATGAAAAATTTAATATAGAAGGTATGACTTGTACTGCCTGTGCTGCTGCTGTTGAAAGAGCGGCCGGAGCAGTCCCTGGAGTTGATAGTGCAAATGTTAATTTTGCTACTGAAAAACTCTCGGTTAATTATAATCCTGAAGCAGTTGAAATTCAGGATATTATGGATGCTATTAGTAAAATCGGATATAAAGCCATCCCAATTGATTTAACTAAAAATACACCTGTTGTGAATGATGCCCAGGATAATTTAAAACTAATGGAAAACAGAATGGTCTATTCACTTTTGTTTACTATTCCATTATTTTATCTGTCTATGGGTCCAATGGTAGGCTTACCTATTCCCCCTTTCTTAAGCGGGGAGGAAAATCTGACGGTTAATGCTTTAACCCAATTATTACTTTGCCTTCCTGTTTTATATATTGGTGCTCATTTTTATATTGATGGCTATAAAGCTCTCTGGTTTCGGGTTCCCAACATGGATTCTCTAATTGCCGTTGGAACTTCTGCCTCATTTATTTATTCAATCTATGTTTTTTATAACATGCTCTATGCTGTTTCCCATGGAAATATGATGATGCTTCATCATTATGCCCACGATATTTATTTTGAAAGTACAGTAGTGATACTGGCTCTTATCAGTGTTGGAAAATATATGGAGGCAAGAGCTAAAGGTAAGACTTCCCAGGCTATTGAAAAATTAATAGAACTCGCTCCAGACGAAGCAACAGTTTTAGTTGATAACAAGGAAAAAGTAATTCCAATAGAAGATGTTGTCATAGGTGACAAAATTGTTATAAAACCAGGAGATAGAATTCCTGTTGATGGGGTGGTCTTAGAAGGAGATACCTCAATTGATGAATCTCTTTTAACTGGTGAAAGTATTCCAATTGAAAAGACGGTTGGATCTACCGTTATAGCCGGATCCATTAATAAAACTGGAAGTATTATTTTTGAAGCTTCCCGAATCGGTGAAGATACAAGTTTAGCTAAAATAATTAATCTTGTTGAGGAAGCTCAAGCTTCTAAAGCACCAATTTCTAAACTGGCAGATGAAATTAGTAGGTATTTTGTCCCAACTGTTATGGCAATCTCATTGATTGCTTTTACAATCTGGTTCTTATTAGGTTATGGCTTCTCTTTTGCTTTATCAATAGCTATAGCAGTTTTAGTTATCTCTTGTCCATGTGCTTTAGGCCTAGCAACTCCGACGGCAATTATGGTTGGAACAGGTGTTGGCGCCAAAGATGGAATATTATTTAAAAATGGAGAGGCTTTAGAATCTCTAGGGAAAACTAATGCAATTGTTTTTGATAAAACAGGAACCCTTACAATAGGCGAACCAAAAGTTACAGATATTATTACTACTTCTAATTTAAGTGATCAAGACCTTTTAAAATTAGCAGCTTCATTAGAAGCTAAATCAGAACATTCTTTATCTGAAGCAATCATAGCTAAAGCAGAAGAAGAAAATCTACCTCTTGAAACAGTTAAAAATTTCAAAGCTGTTGTTGGAAAAGGAATTAAAGGATTAATCAATAATAAAGAATGTTTAATAGGTAATGATAAGTTAATGTCTGATTATCATATCAGTTTAGGTAAATATAAAGAAAAATCAGATGAACTGGCTGAAGTTGGTAAAACCCCACTTTATATTGCTTATGAAAATAAACTTATTGGGATTATTGCTGCTGCTGATATCCTGAAAGAAAATGTTAAAGAGTCCATCGCCCAACTTCAGGCAATGGGTATTGAAGTTTATATGTTAACTGGTGATAATATCAGAACCGCTTCAGCAATTGCCAAACAGATAGGAATAGAAAATGTCATTGCTGAAGTCTTACCTGATCAAAAAGCTGAAGTTGTTAAAAATATCCAGGATTCGGGTAAGAATGTTACAATGGTAGGTGATGGTATTAATGATGCTCCTGCTTTAGTTCAGGCTAATAACGGAATTGCTATCGGGAATGGAACAGATGTCGCTATAGAATCTGCAGACATTATTTTAATGCAGGAAGATATCAGAAAAGTTCCTACTTCGATTCAACTTAGTATTAGTACTCTTAATAATATTAAAATGAATCTGTTCTGGGCTTTCTTTTATAATACAATTTGTATTCCATTAGCTGCAGGTATTTTATATATTCCATTTGGAATAAAATTAAATGCTATGCTAGCAGCCGGAGCCATGAGCTTAAGTTCAGTTAGTGTTGTTCTTAATGCACTTTCCTTAAGGTTCTTTAAACCTAAAATTTATCCAACTAAAACAGAAGCTTACCATTTAAATATCATTAAATTTAAAAGTGAAGAAAGTGAATTTAATAACTCTTATATAGAAAGGAAAGAAGACATGGAAATCAAATTTAAAGTC
>CANQNI010000119.1 GCA_947625175.1 uncultured Eubacteriaceae bacterium
CTAAATTAAAAATATTCAGTATTTGTCTGTAAAAGAAGGGTGACACTTCAATAAATTTAAGTGTCACCCAAGTGTCACCCAAGTGTCACCTCTTAGGCTTCTGTTCTGCTATTTTTATCTTTTGTTCTGTTTTTTCTCTCTATTTTCTCTAAAATTCATGATTTTTCATAAAATAAATAAATTAATTAATATTTTTTTCTGTTTTGGTGACAGTAAAGGTGACACTTAGGTGACACTTCGAGCGGTTAAGTGTCACCCAGTTTTTAGGGTATTTTTATCTAATGTTATGCGATATTATTACTTGTATCTCTAGAACAGTTTAGGAAAATATTTTCTTAAATTAGATTAAATTAAGAAACATACAAGATAAAAATATGATATAATTTAATAAGTAATTGATCACAATACATAATTTTGTTGAGCGCTGAATGTGTTGAATAGGATTAATTACTATACTAAAAATTTTTTCCAGTATAGAAAAATTTTCTCCAATATAGAAAAATTTTCCAATACTGAAAATTTATTCCAATAAAATTAGTTTAGAAGTTGATGAGTTTTAGCATTGACTGAGACAGCTTATAAAATCTTTAAAATAAGCTGTCTTTTTTTATGTAAAAATTAGAAGCTCCAGTTTAGGATATATCATTGTTCTATTTTTTGTTCTGTTAATTCTAGGTTATAGGCATAATTCTAGGTTATAGGCATAAAAAAAAAGAGCTTTAACAGCTCTTTTTTTAGTATAAGGGCTTCTACTTTTAGCAGGATAAAACGCTTTTTATTTAAACATCTTATTAGCCCTTTTCTTTTGTTCCTGTTCATCTAGTCTAGTATAAAGCCTAGTTGTTTCTAAACTAGAATGACCTAATAAGTCTGCTAAATTAGTTATATCATCAGGATAGAGTTTTAAATATCTCTGGGCATATAAGTGCCTGAAGCTATGACATTTCACCTTAGACTTTTTTACTCTAGCTTTACCCGCAATAAATTTAAGCTTTCTCCATATCCATGCTTTATCTAGCAACTTGTTAGGATCACTAGAGCTACAAAAGATAATACCAGATTCAATATTATTCTTTTTAGCATAACTCAGAAGACTTTTTCTAACTTTATCTGGCACTATAATAGATCTTTCTTTACCTTTATTTCTAACTACTATACTAGTTTTGTTTTTCTTTAGATTTTCTACTGTAAAAAATTGAAGCTCATTAATTCTTATGCCTGTGCCTGCTAAAGTTTGCATTATTAGCTTTTCTCTTTCTAATCCTAGTTTATCAGCCCAGCGGATCAAGCGGTTATAGTCGCTCTCATTAATAAAATTATCTTGAGTTGTTTTAACTGTGCTTTTTAGTCTGCTTAATTTTAAATCTGATCTATCAATATCTTTAAAGAACTTATTTAATATTGTTATTTTTGAATTAGCGGTACTTGTTTTTAATTGTTCTGTATCTCTTAAATTTACTAGCTCTTTTTTATATTCCATAACAGAAGCTTTAGTGACTTCTACTATGTTTTTGCCTTCTAAAAAGTCAATAAACTGATTAATGACATTACTATAAGCCTTAAGTGTGTTTAAGCTTTTTTCTTTACCTTGTATTTCTATCTCTAAGGTTTTAATCCAGCTATTAAAATTAGCTTTTAATTCTTCTAAATTCATTTTGTTCTGCTTTCTGCTCAATAGTATATTTTTGAAATACTGCTTATTTAATGCTTAATTTTTTCAGTAATAATCTATAATTTTTAGCTTATTTAGCATTAAAATGGTATGACAATATAATATATTATTATATTGTCATATTCAAGTTTTTTAATTTTAATTAGCTTTAAAAATCAAGCTTTTAAAATGATTTTTTAAATTAATAAATAGATTTTAGGATCAATTTTTAAAAAGCCTTTTCAAAAGTATTTTTTACAATGATTTAATGGCTATAGCCTATAAATTTAGTTATGCATCTATTAAAATTCTAGCTAGAGTATTTTAAAATCAGTTTTTAAAAGCCATGACTTACAAATTAAAATGATGTTTTTAAAATGTTTTAAAGAATTATTAAAGAGGTTTTAAAATGAGTAAAACATTGCAGGATCTATCTAATAAGTATGGAGCCAAAAAGCCTGCTCTGTATGCGAGACTGAAAAAGATAAGAGCAGGACATCCTGAGACTGAGCTTTTTTATAAAAAAGCTAATGTCTTGTATTTAACAGATATTGGCCTAGAGCTTCTAGAAGCAGATTTAAAAGTTAATCCAATTAATACTAAAGTTAAGCAGAAGAAGCAGGACAAACAGCCACAATTAAAGACAGAAAACAATAGAGAGCTAATAGAAAGCCAAAAAGCATATATAAAGACATTAGAGCAACAGTTAGAAGCTAAAGATAAAACTATAGATAAGTTGTTGTCTGTGATAGAAAACTTAAACAGCAATTACAGCCAGAGTTTATCAGAAAGCCATTCTTTAACTAGCCAACAGCAGACTATAAAGGCTTTTGAGCTGTCACAGCCAGAGATAACAGCTAGTAACAAGACAAAAAGATTAATGTCTAAATTAATTATTACTGGGAAGCTTTTTAGAGGTGATTATGACTGATTAAATTTTTATGGCCTCTTTTTTATACTCTCGAAAATCTCGGATCTGTCGGTTTCTCTTTGTTATGGATTGAATAATAAGGTTTTAGAAGCCTCCAGCTTTCTTTTTTTAAGCTAGACAATTAAGACATTCTAGCTTTAGGTTGTATTCTCTAGTATGCTTTAATGCTTATAATTATCTTATAAGATATTCTTATGAATAAGCATTATATAAGCATATCTATTAAAATATAGTAAACTTGGAAAACCGCCGTAAAAATGTCGTGGAATATATTTTATCTGACATTATTTCTATAAGGGTTGCTTATATATAGCTTATAGCAATAATGCCGAGTGCATAATTAGTAAGTTATAAGTGATTCTACTATGCATACTTTATGCATAAATTGAATAAACTTTTGTATGCAAAAATGCTTATTTATGGTATACTTAGTTTATCAAATTAGATAGGAGGGTTTAATGCCAGATACAGATAATAAATTGTATGAAGCTATTGACGCTCTAGGAAAAGACAAGGGCATAAAGACGTCGGGAAAAACGAAAAAAGTCACGGTCACTTTACCTTTAGAGCTAGTGAATGCTGTTAATCATTATAAAGAGGCTCTAGGTTATCCTACTTTCAGCGCTTCCTTAAAGGCTATTTTAGAAGCTTATTTTAATAGCCTCATAAAAGAATAAGTTTTTGGTTTAAGGGGTGTCACTGGGTGATCCCCTTTGTATTGGTTTGAAAAGGTGGTTTTAAATGAAACAGAATGAACTTATACTTAAGCTATTGCAGAACTATAGCAGATACGGAGAGCTAGATATGTGCATTAGCTGTAATCCTACTTATATTGATGATCCTATGGAATATATCATTAATACCCTTAATAATGATGGCATACAAACAAAAGCTTTTGAAGAAAGTCCTATTTATCCTTACATAGACACAGCCGCTATAGATCTTTATAGCAATGGTTTAAAAACAGGTTTTCAGACAGGTTTTGACATGGCTATGGTATTACTGGGCTGTGATCCAGTTTATAAGGCTTTGCCTGAAACAAGGCAGGAAAAAGATTTAAGCAATAAAGCTGAAGCTATAGCTTCTAATATTTATAACTTAATCAAAATTGCAGGAGATGAAAAAGTTTCTAAATTAGTAAGCTCTTTAGGATATAGCTCAGTTATAGAAATGATAGAGAGCACAAAAAAAGAGAGCTAATCCTAGTTATAGGAAAAACTCTCTAGAATGTTTTATATCTCTGATTATAGCATTTATCAGAGTTTAATTTTGAATCCTTTTGAACCCTCTTATTTTAGTTTTTTTCTTTTTGAATCCTTCTAAGGAGGGTTCATTTATTATTATTTGAATAACTAGCCCTCAATAACGACATAAGACTAACGTCTTTAACGTTATTGAGGGCTAGTTATCACTATTCTTTATTCTTACTGCTAATCGGTATACTTAAAAAGCAAGGTTTTTCCTTAGGTTTACCAGTATACCAAGTAAACCTACACTAATCAGAAGAAGGCTAAATATCCATGAAAAATGAAGCATACACAGTAAAATTAAACGGTGACGTAAAAGAAAAATGGCAAGACTTGATAAGTGGAATCATGAAAGACTATGATCTTTCCACTATAGGCGACGTGTATCCGATTTTGATAGACATTATAACCAGTAACAGCAACCTTACATCACCAGATTTAAGCGATTATATTAGAGCAATACGGACTAACTTAGACGGTGTCATGAAAAACGTTTTAGCTATAGACGGCATTTATAAAAGTACGGTCGAAAACAACGAACAAGCACTAAATGAAGCTAGGGCTAATTTAGTGTCACAGCTTGAAAAAGAAGCGCAGGCTAACCGAGAACTGACACAGGAATTAGAAAAAACTACTAACGAATTAAAAGAGGCTAAGGAGCTTATAGCAGACTTACAGGCTGAAATTGAACAGCTTAAGACAGATAAGAAGACCCAGAAAGAGATCTTAGATTTATTATCAGAACTTAAAGCAAAAGAATAATAATAAATAATAGCCGACTTCTAAAAGTGATAATAATACCTCTAGAAGTTGGCTTTTTTTGCTTTTACATCGTATTTGAATCTATAATAGCTTTATTTGAGTTTTTATTATTTAGGTATATAATTTTATTAGCGGTTAAATAAAAATGGCTTAAAACTCAAAATAAAACGGTTACAAATAAAAGTAAAACAAAAACAGAGCCTTGAGAGCAAAAAGAAAGAGTATATTAATCTTGTTTTGCTTCTGGCTCTGTTTCAGTTTTAACAGCCTCTTTTAATTTTTTACTGGGGCTAAATCTTGGCGATATTCTAGGCTCTAAACACATATTAGAGCCATTAACAGCTTTAATATTATGCCTATTATATGTAACGGTATGAAAGCGTCCTAAGCCGTCTATCTTTACATTTTCACCTTTAGAAAGTTTTTTAGTTATTATATTAGTTAAAATATTAATTATATCTTTTGCTTTAGCCTGAGTAACATTAGCTTTTGAAGCTAATTCTTTAATTAACTCTGATTTTTTCATGCTTTACCCATATTAAGACAAAAAAGCTATTTAAACTTCTGTTTAGACTTT
>CANQNI010000120.1 GCA_947625175.1 uncultured Eubacteriaceae bacterium
TATTAATAGGGTATATAGTTATAAAATTACATCTATAAATATTATAAGATGATTTCCTATAATGTATATTATGTTAACTTCTTGTGATTGCTTAAACTTATGCCTACGTGATGTTATATAGGTATTTAATAATAAAGTATGATTCCTTGCAACATCTAATAAATTAAACTTCTCATTATCTAATAAAACATCAAGTAGATCACAATATTCAAAAATATCATTATCTTTTATAAATGATTGTAACTCAACTAATAACTTAGAAACTTCAGTATAAGTTAAACTATCAACTTTATGAACATCAAATCCATTATAAAATTTTCTAAATCTATCATCATACTGAAACTTCTCAGGATTATCTAAATGTAAATGATAACGATACATACCAGTCATACTTTCAAGCTTAATAGGAATAGTACCATTTAATCTATCTGTAACATATTCTTTAACTGCCCTACTCGTTGTAGCATTCTCATAATAACAAATAACGTGATAGTGAGGCTTTTTAGGTGTACCATCGGGATTTAAATCTTTATCGTGTAAAGGACTAAAAGCCATTGGCAAACCTGTTTCAGAAATAATCTCCTCATAATTGTCAGGCATTGATTCAGGATACAAAACAAATGCCCAATTACGACCTTTTAAACTCATAAAAATCAACTCCAAAAATATTAAAAATTGTCACACGTCACACAGACCCCATTGGGGGGTGTCGTAGTAACCCCCCTATTTTATAATAGAGAGGATGAATCGGGAACGCCGATTCTTTTTAATTAATAAGGGGACGAATCCCCTCTTTTATCTTGACCAAGTCAGCGATAAAATTCACTCCTTACAAATATAGGGGATTCCCCTATTACCCCAGCAGTAAAGAAAAAAATCGATAGAAAAGTTAATAAAAAGGAACTCGTAGCATAGCTACTCAGCAGCATAGCTACTTCCAAGAACTAATTGGTAACTCTACTCTATTCACTAACTGACATTCATCATAACTATTAAAGTATTTATACCATTTAGGACGATAAATTAACTTAAAATTAGAAGTAAAAAGAGATTCAAAAAAATTACAAAAACGATATCCCATAATAAGATCACCAGTATGTTCATTAATAGTAATTGATCTATAAATTCTTTTAGCAGAAGACCAACGTCTAAAAAATGGAATTACAGTGCGACTCATATACCAAAGCTCCTGAGTTAAAGCTCTAATTTTAGAATCAATCTTTGAATAATCCTGGGTAAAATAAATAATATCATCACCTAAATGTCGATGAAGTACAAAAAAATCTCTATGCTGATCTGAAAATTCTTTGAACTTTCTATTATCAGCATCCAAAGTCAATTCGTCAAAAATTAATAAAGAATCATAAACTTTATAAAATTTTAAATCACTATAAGCAATTTGATTACAGCCTTTACAATAAAAATTAGTATAAACGTGTTTATACCTAGAAATACCTAATTTAATCCTACGTAACTCTTTACGAGCAATCCTGGTAGCAATGGTAGTCTTTCCTACACCAGGAACACCAAAATAACCAGTAATCATTAAATTATACCTAATCTATGCTTATTCAACTTTAAATAATAAAAAACAATCTTCTCAGCTTTAGAAAGATTACCATAAGAATCTAAAACAAAAAGATCATCATATACATCTTGAATAGATCTATCTTTGTTATCATCTAAAAATTTTTTAATATCATTATATAACTTCATAAATTACCTCCATAATAATTTTTGAACGCATAAATTAACACCTAAAAATGTAAAAGCCATAAACAAAAATTTAGTGAAATCTAATTGTAAAAAAATATCAAAAAAATTAATAAAAAACATAAAAAAACTCCTTTATAAAAAGATATAAGCCTGTCAGATAAACTGACAGGCTTATCTTATCGACCTATTAATCTACCAGCTAGACCAATAACAGCACCTACACACATAATACCTACAGGGATTAATAGTAAAGGCTTATCAGTTATAGTTGAAACTAAGTCGCCTACCCAACTCATAATTTGGGTAAAAATTGTACCTAAAGCTTCCAAACCAGTCTTCACTCCTTCCATAAAAGAACTCCTTTCAACATCATCTACACCACCCTACCACCATAAAACTATTTTTTAAACCAAGAAAAAATAGATGAAAACATTAAATGATAAAAATCAAAAAAGATGAAAAATAAAATACCAATACAAATAGACATAATAAACGGATCATCAGTATTAATATAATGAGAAATAGCCTCTACAATACTCATATAGTCACACCCCTCTTAACATTAGATAAAGCAATTATAAATAAAAAAGCAGTAATTAAAATTAAAAAATATTTAATATAAAAATTTAAATCAAATTGCTGATTAATAGTAGATACAAAACCATAACCATTAATATTACTAGTATTATGATAGTTAGAAACAAGTCTAAAAGAAGAATCAGTACCATAAACATATTGATAAGAAGAATTAGAAGAAATACGATAATATCTTAAATATTCAATTTTAGTACCTGAAACAACATTATTTGATAATTGTAAATCAGAAGACCAAACAATATAATAACTATCAGATAAATCAGAAAAGATAACAAATTTAGAATCTTTAAACGAATCATAATTCTGAGCCAAAGCTAAAAGATTAGTAGCATTTGAATTATTCGGTGGAATATCTCTATAAGTAGATCCAATCGATAAAGCATAAGAATTACTAATAAAATCAAAGAAACAAGCCAAAATAAAGAAGAAAAAATATCTAAAAAACTTAACTTTGGGCATTTTGAGAATCACCTTTCCTTTTAGAACGATCAGAAGATTTAACTGAGCGATCATCACGAACTGGAACTTTAACAATAGCAATAAATAAATGAATACCAATAGGTAAAATAATAAAGCAAGAAATTAAAACATCAAGAATAGAAAAACCAAATAAAGTAATAGAATCAAGTAGAGCAAAGAACCATTTAAAAATATTAACAACTTGACCAATAAACCAGGTCATAAAAGTAGTAATATCCATTACTTAGCACCACCCTCACGACCAAGAATAATATATAAAATAGAAATACTAATAGTAATGGTAGCAAAAGTAGTTAACCAACTAGGTAGAGTAGAAATAAAAGATAAAGAAATAGATAAAGCCTGAGCTAAATATTTAATTAAAGATACTAATTGATTTAAAAGACCCATAGCAGCTTTAAAAGCAAACATAACAACATCAAATAAACCTTTAATAGTAGAAATTAAAACTTTCATCCACGACCAACCACCAATCCAACAAAAGACAAAATTAAAGTAGAAGTAACAGCCATAAAAACCTTAGAAGAAGATTGAAAAAAAGAAGTAATAGTATCCCAAATCCATTTAAAAGGTTTAGAATAAGAAGAAACATCAAAATTAAGATCAGAGGTATCAACATTAGTTGAATCCATTAAATCCTTTTCTGCTTTTTCATATTCATCATAAGATGAAGTATCTTCATTAAAAGAAGAATCAGAATCACTATTCATAAAATCATCGTGATTCTTTTGTTCTTGATCCATTTGTTCTTGATGATTTTTATTAGCATTATCAATAGAATCTTGAACAGATTGATTAACATTATCAATAGAAGATTGTAAACCAACATTAGAACTATTAATAACATCAGTAACAATTTTAGTAATACCAATATCACTAATACCTAAATCATCAATTTGCCATTTAGAAAAATTAGTATATTGAGTAGGATTAGTATAATCCATAATAATATCATATTGCTGAGACGAAGTAGGACTAAAATACCATTTTTGCTCGTGACACACAAAATTAGACCAAGGACCAGTATTAGGACCAAAAGGACTTATAGTACTAGATGTAATACGATAAACAGGCTGTACGTTCATAGTAGATTTTGACCATAAATGAAATGCACGAACAGTTAGAGCTTTTCCATCCTGCCAACAATAAAAAGTTCTAACTCTATAATAATGATTTTCTACCATATAATGAGATACACCCAAAACGTGTTCCCCCGAGATTGGTTGCTGAAACTGAATAGTAACAAATTGACCATTAGCAGAATCTTCACCTAAATCAAAAGAAATATATTTATCAATAACACCAACATCAGTATAAATATTATTAGAAAAAGTATAACGATGTAACAATTGATTACCATTAGTTAAATCTACAATATGAACGTCATAAGTAGCATAAATATCTTCTATAAAAAAAAGAGACACAATTATACTAAAGAAAATAAAAAACTTCTTCATATAATAGTGCCCCCTCTCATAAATTATAAATATAATTAATAATATTTTTAAAAAAATTAACATTATGAGATCTAATAGTCTCAATATAAACGAAATACGACTGAAAAGTATTAAGTGCTTCATTGTAAATAAAAGTATCAATTAATAACCAATCATAACTTACATAAGCAAATCTATTCTTAACTTTTTTTAAAACATAAATACCATTCGGTTTAACATATAAATTATAAAAATACATTATTTACGTAATAATTCAAGTTCAGCATTAGTTAAAAAAACAATTTTCTCATAAGTCGGAGTTAATTTAATAACTAAACAAGTATAAGGCTGACCTTTTTTTGATGTGCGTTGTTCTAACTTACCAACAACAGACTTACTATCCATACTATCGCCTCCTTTTAAATAATTCATTGATTTTTATCTCACAACAAGTAACATAATACTCTAAATTTTTAATTCGTCTTCTATGCTGAAAAAATTTCCAACAAAAGAAAACCCAACTTAACCCAAATACAATTATTAAAATAATCATATAAACACACCCATTTAAAAGCAAAAATCATTTTTTAAAAAAGAAAAATGTTTCACAAGTAACATCAAAATGAAAGCATAGTGATATCACTATAATGATTATAGCATATAATCAAAATATAATCAATATGAATATATAAAAATTATAACCAAAATGATATAATAACGACATCGAGGTGAAAGTATGAAAGAAATTATACCAACAACAATTAGAATAAATCAAGAGACAAAAACAGCAATTGAAGATATTGCAAAAATAGAACAAAGAAGTTTTAACAAGGAAATAGAATATATATTACAAAAGTACATAATAGAATACCAAGAAAAAATAGAAAAAAAAGAAGTTAATC
>CANQNI010000121.1 GCA_947625175.1 uncultured Eubacteriaceae bacterium
GCATAAAGTAAATCCTTATTTAAAAAAGGATAAAGTTCAGCAATAGATTTTGCTAATCTTAACATGCTAACTGTATGGTATAGAAGCCCACCTTTCATAGCATGATGCATTGATTTGGCTGCTGGAAAATAATTTAAATCCTCTTTTCGATTATCAATAGAACGTAAAGTGATATTTTTAATATCTGAGTTATCAAAATGTTCTACAGTTTCGATAATTTCTGCTAACATATCTTCACTATCTTCAGGAGCTACTTCAATAAATTGACTCATATCAACTGAATCACCTTCATTGATATTACGGATTCTGGCGATATCTAACTGCATATTATCGTTAAATACTTTACCTTTCCCCTGAATAGCTACGATTTTACCTTGAGTAAACTCTTGAATATCATCTTCTGTAGCATTCCATAAAAAGCTTGTCACTTCTTTAAATTCTGTATCTGAAAGTAATAATTTAATAAACTTACTATTATTTTTAGTTGATCTGATCTGGGCATCCTTAATATACAAATAACCACTAAATGGTTCGTCAGCCCTTAAATTATTTAAATTCATTTTTCCTCAATTTTATTTAAATTCTTTCTTAATGTTTTCAGGATGTTCTTTTTTATATTGGTCTAGTCCTTTAAGTAAAACATCAATGGCCCTGTTTAATTCATCTTCATTTAAAACATAAGCTAGACGAACTTCATCCTTTCCTTTTTCCGGATCCAGATAAAAATCATTAGCTGGGGTTAAAATAACTGATTCATTATTATCGTCAAACTCATTTATTAACCAGTCAATAAAAGGTTCTGCAGATTTGACTGGAAGTTTAACCATATAGTAAAAAGCTCCAGTAGGCTTTTTTGCTACTATATCTTTTCGATCTTTTAACTTTTCAAAAATAAGATTTCGTCTATGCTCATATTCTTTAATAGATTTATCAAAGAAACTTGTATCAAGTTTAAATAATTCTGTAGCTCCTTGTTGATCTACACTAGAAACTGCTAGCCTCATTTGGCATAGTTTCTTAATAGCCAGCATAACATCCTTATTTTTAGAGATGATAAATCCAATTCTAGCCCCACAAGCTGAATAACGTTTAGAAACACTATCTACTATAATAGTATTCTGATTGAGTTCTAAATAGTGTCCAGGACTAATAAACTCTGAACCATCATAAATAAATTCCCGGTAAACTTCGTCTGCTATAAAAAATATTTCCTTTTCTAAACAAAGATCTTTAATAGCCTCGATTTCTTTTTTTGTAAAAACTTTACCTGTTGGATTGTTCGGATTAGTTATTAAAATTCCTCTGGTTTTATCAGTAATTAAATCCTCTATAATTTCTTTTTCAGGTAAACTAAACTGAGTTTCAGCATAAGTTGGTATTCCGACTAATTCAACACTTGTTGCTTTAGCAATTTCTTTATAGACAGAATAAAAAGGCTCAGGGGTTAGAATCTGATCTCCAGGATTGCAAATGGTTAAGAAAACAAATAATAGCGCTTCACTTCCACCACTGGTTATTAAAATATCATCTTCATCATAATTCAAATTAAATTGTTTATAATATTTTAAAGCTTCTTTTCTTAATTCTTCCTGTCCTTCCGGATCTGAATAAGATAAAACTTTTTGTCGAACCTCTTTAACTTTATCCATAAATTCTTTTGGTGTTTCAATATCAGGCTGACCTATATTTAAATAGTAAAACTTCTTACCTTCAGCTTCTTTCTGATGAACATCAGGATAAAATTTATAAAGAGCCGGTTCACTCATTTGATTAATTCTATTTGAAATATTCATAACTTTTTCTCGAATCCAATATCTATTTAAGTATAAATAAAAAGAGGTAAGATTTACAATAAATTTGAAATCTTACCTCTTCTTATTTTTAATTAACTACTTTTTTCTAATGTTAATTCTGTATCAATAGTTTGATCCCCTCTCTGATAGGTAACTTTGAGTTTATCCCCAATTTTATGATTATACAGAATTGTTCTCATCTGAATAAGAGTATTGATATTTTTACCATCAATAGTTTTTATAATATCGCCTTCCTGAAGTCCAGCTTTTTGGGCCGCTGATCCATCAGTAACACTAACTATATAGAAACCTTCATTAAAGTTCTTTAACTGATCATTTAAAATATACTTAGCCTGTTCAGGATCATAACCCGTTACTCCAATAAGTCTAGGTTCGAAGTTTCCTGATTCAATAACTTCTGCAATTATTGGTTTAAAGAGATTGATTGGAATAGCAAAACCTATACCTTCAGCTACTGAAGATTTATAAGTATTAATTCCTATTACTTCCCCTTTAACATTAACTAAAGGGCCACCTGAATTACCCTGGTTAATAGCTGCATCTGTCTGGATTAATCCTTCTGCAGTAATCTTACCAGTCTGAGAATTAACTAGAGTTCTGTCGATTGCTGAAATAATACCTGATGTTACAGTTCTTGAATAATTAAGACCTAACGGATTACCAATAGCAATTACGGTTGCTCCTACTGATAAATTATCGGAATCACCTAAAGTTAAAGGCTGAACACCATGAGCATCCACTTTTATAATTGCCAGGTCTAAACTTGAGTCAGACCAGATCAGTTTTCCTTCATATTCATGATTATCAGCTGTAGAAATACTTATACTTTGAGGAGAATCAGTAGTAACGTGCTGATTAGTTACAATATAACCATCTTCAGTAACAAAGAAACCAGAACCTATACTTGTTCCCTGACTCTGAGTTTCCTGACCAAACAGGTTCGTTCCAGTAGTAACAACTGAACAAGAAACACCAACAACAGAATTAGGGACTACCTGGGCAACGGCTTCTACACTAGATGTTGCATCTCCACCATCAAAATTGACGACTGTCCCACCAGAACTGTTGTAACTGGTTCTAATAGGAATCAAATTTGTATAGTTTAAAAGTAATATACCAACAACTATGGCAATTAAAGCACCAACAATAGCGCCAAATAAGGCTATTAGGAATGTCTTAGGTTTCTTATCGTTTTTCTTTGGCACGGAAACCTCTGAAGACGGAGGGGGAGTAGGTTCATAAGTATAACTAGGAGTACTTGGAGTATCTTCTAAATTTAAATTTTCAAAATGTTTTCTTCTTTGTTCTTCAATTGAATCATTATTATCAAACATATAACACCTTCTCTAGAATTGATGAACGTGACTGTTAAAGTCTCGTCTTGCAACTTCTAAAAGAACGTCTCGACCATTTTTTATTGAATTCCTTTCAAACACATTAAGTGTTTCCTGCTCTGCTAAAAAAGGTATATTATTGTCCCGACTCAAATGAGCCAATACGATTCTCTCTGTCCCCTGAAATACTAGATCTTTAGAAAATTCTGCAGCCCTTTCATTAGATAAGTGCCCCCAAGCACTTTTAATGCGCTGTTTTAATTGATAGGGATAAGAACCTGTTTCTAACATATGAATATCATGATTGCTTTCAAGGACCACAAGGCAACAGGCTTTTAGATATTGATTCATATCCTCGGTAACTATACCAGTATCTGTTGCAATACCCATTTTCCGATGCCCATCATTAACAGTAAAACCAACCGGATTTACTGCATCATGAGATGTCTGAAAAGAATTAATGTTAAAATCTTTGATGTTAAATGGTTTATATACTTCAAAAATCCGTTCGTTTTGAGAAGTAATTTTTCCTATATTATTCGCATGCAATTTCTGCCATGTCTCTTCATTAGCATAAATTGGAATATTATACCGTCTCGATAAAACACCAGCTGCTGCGACATGATCAGAATGTTCATGAGAAATAATAATAGCATCTAAGTCTTTAGCAGTCTCATTTATTCTGTTTAAAGCTAATTCAACTTGTTTTCCATTTTTTCCAGCATCACACAGGATTTTTGTATCTTTACTTTTAATAAATAAAGAATTTCCTGAGCTTCCGCTGAATAAACTACAAAATTCCATTTTTATTTCTTCTGATTTATGTTAATTAGTTTAAAACCAGTTCTTTAAAACAACTTAATAAGTTTCAAAAATTTTCAAAACCAGTTAATCTAATTATTTTCTTAAATATGATTATAGCGTTAATTCATTTTTTAAATTAAAGAATCTAAATTATATTTAGACAATTTAATCAAACTAAAATCTGATCATTTTGATCAGTTATGATTTTCTCTAAATTCTTATCTGATTTAAGTTTATAATATTGATAATTTATTAATCGAGAAACCTCTAATGAGTAACAAAACTTTAAGTACAATCTTGTTTATATTGGGAGGATTTTTACTAATTGTAGGAATTTTTGAAATAATGTCTCATCCTGTCTTTGACAGCAGCTTAATCCTTTCTATCTTATTTGACTTTCTTATGGGAGTGATTTGTTTAATTATGGGTCGTAATTTATTAAAAGAAAAGGAAAAAGATATTGAAAATAATCAGAATAAAGAAAAAGTAAAAGAAAAAAAGAAAAATTAAATTCAAAAGCTGATATTTCATAAAACTTGAATATCAGCTTTTTAATTACAACCAGATTTTAATCCTGGTTAACTCTTTTAATTTTAGCTCCGAGATTTCTTAAATTCTCTTCAAAATTTTCATAGCCACGATCGATATAATGAATATCTCTAATGGTTGTTTCACCATCAGCTACCAGTCCGGCAATAACCAAAGCAGCTCCTGCTCTTAAATCTGGAGCGGTTACCTGAGCGGAAAATAATTTAGGAACTCCTCTAATGACACAAGTTTGATCAAAGACATTAGCATTAGCACCCATTCGTTTTAACTCAGAAATAAATTCAAATCGGTTTTCAAAAATACTTTCATTTACTGTACTTTCTCCCTCCGCTATCATCATTAAAGCAGCTAATGGAGGTTGTAAATCAGTTGGAAAACCTGGATAAGGCATTGTTTTAACATTAGTTGCCTTAAATGGTTTATGACCTTTTACATGAATCTGATCATTTTCAACCTCAATTTCAGCTCCCATTTCCTTTAATTTTCCTATCAGTGATTCCATGTGCTTTGGAATAGTATTCTTTATAACAACATCTCCTTCAGTAGCTACAGTGGCTATCATA
>CANQNI010000122.1 GCA_947625175.1 uncultured Eubacteriaceae bacterium
GACTGATAAAGAAAATGAGAAAAAAGACTCCTACTATTACCATAACGGAGTAATGGCATGGGATTTAATTGATGAAATTCTGGATTATCATGAGGGAAATTTAACTAACCGAGAAGCTGGTATTTTGTACAATATCATGAAATATTTACTCAGATTTCCCTACAAAGGACAAAGAGAAAGTGATTTAAAGAAAGCTAAAACTTATATAGACCAGCTAATTGGAGACTATTTTGATGAAATAGATTAAGAGGTTTTAAATGAAATTATTAATTGATTATCTCGCTATAATCGGAATATTTGGTCTGATTATATTCATGCTTGAGATACTGTCAGTATTAATTATTGGATTATATGAAGAAATTAGAGATGAGGTTAAAAGAGAATTTATGGGATATACTCCAAAAAATACTAAACTGAGAAAGAAATATAAAATTCCTAAACCTAAAGATAATAAGACCTAAACGGATCGTATACTTTCACCTACATGGATCCAGAAATAATCAAAGAGTTACAAAAGTATGGGAAGCTGTACTCTTATGATTCGAAAAATGGATTCAGATACCGCCTAAGTCTTAAAGCTGATAGTAACACAATTATCAGCCTTGTCAAAATAATAGGCTCTTATGGTTACAAAGATGATCTTTGGGAACTAGCCTGTCTCCGTAATGGTACCACCAGGAATGTTCTCGGTTATGTTCGGGATAATGAATTAATTTCTTATGTTAAAACCGTCAATGATTTCATTTTGGAAAATAAGGAAAAAATTCAGAGTGGGGATAAAAAAGTTCCCACTTGGTTTTCAGATTTACCTATGGAGATTTAAATGAAGAAAAATATATATAAGAAAATTTTAAAATGGGAAGATAACTTAGGAACTATAGACTGTGACGTTGAATACATGATAACTGTTATTAATGATGAGTATTCAGAAGGTAATGACTCTTTTAAACTGGGACGGATTGCTACCCTGCTTTCAATTCTGGAGAAGAAAATAGATAAAGTTCATATGGATATTTACCATCTTATAAACCGATATCCAGAGATTATTGAAAAAGGAAGTAACTAACTCCTTACTATGGGAAAATCACATTATTTTGTCGCTCCACCTCCTAAACCAGAAGAGGGGATTAAATACTGTGTAAACTGTGGTAAAGCTTTTCCCAAACAAGGTAAAAGAAAATATTGCTCTCCAGAATGTTATAAAGAAGCTACCAAAAAGATTAAAGCTCAGTGGTATCAGGATAATAGAAAAAGAATAAATAATAGAAAGAAGCGTTATCTCAAGAAAATAAAGAAATATGAAAAACCACCTCTGCATGAAAAAAAGGTGAGTCACTTCATTCTCAGATCCAGAGATTTAATCATTAAAAGAGAATTAATCAAAATGGAGCTCCTGGACTTTCAGGTGTTTTCTGATAACCATTTTAGAGAATTACCACCTGTTAAAATGGAGAGCGCAAAATATCATGTTCGAAGGGACAGAGTAGCGTTTATTCAGGAAAGATTAAGAGAGTTTGATTTATTTTTTGATCAGGTTCTTAAAGTGAGGGCAGATTATGAACTCCGGGACGACTCCTACTATCCAGAAAACAACATAAGTAGAATAGATAAGCCATGGGTTCATAAGCATACAGCTGATATTTTAGAGAAACATTTAGAACTATACGAGGACAGAGACCACCCGGTTATCTAATTTAACCACCTCAAATAAGTTTAGAATACCAAATTAATAACCACCTAAATTTTATTCTGCCTCCTAGTTTCTAAACTCGACCACCCCATATTAGCTCTGACCTCCTACTTTAAGGACTGACAAAATTAAATTAAACTGTTCTTTCCTTCCTTTATAATATATTAATTTTAATTCTAATTTTCTGGCACTTAGAAAAGAGGAATTATAGAAACACAAACTTTACAGGATCAGATAACGGAACTCAAAGAGAAAAACAAAATCTCTCAGGAAGAGTTCGATAGAAGAGTTGAACGGTTAAAGGAATATAAATATATTCAGATTGATTTTGATTATTATGTTCTGGAACTCGAAAGAATTAAATCCCAAAAGCTTATGCTAACCAAAGTTCTCACAGGACAACCATCAGGGAATGTCAGTAAGAAACCAGAGGATCGTTGGACGGATTTAATGGACTACACTGATGAAATACAGGAATTTCTGGAAAATACAATCAGAAGAAAACTACACGAACTGGAATTAATTGAGACAGCAGTAAGTGACTTAAGACCAAGAGAACAGGCTATTTTAACAGCTCGTTATATCCTTGGTTTAGAGTTTAGTGAGATTTTAAGGAAGTTTCCAGTAAGTGAGAGAACCATGTACCGGATTCATCATGATGCTATCGAACATCTTAACATGGAACCGTTAGACACCCAGTAACATAAGTACCATCTGCATGACGTGTAGGTGGTATTTTTTATGCGCGCGTGGGGATATTTTGAGAATAAAAAAAGCGGACTGCTCAGGGCATATCCGCAAATTACTTAATAATAATTTAAAGTGTTTAATCATTATATCACATTTTTACTTGTTTTCCAATTATTTACTGATTTTAAACTTCTGGAACTGACTGTATAACCCCTCATAAAACTCCAGCTCTGATATTTCTTCCTTCTTTGTCTTTTGAATTCTCAAAGGGGTAATGTACTGATCACTACTATATTTATAATAAACAATATCTTTTTGAGTCTCTGTACTAATCCACTCACAACCATAAACCTCAGAAAACATCAGGTTATCACTCTTATCAAACACACTGACAGCCGCTTTTAAGTCGCCTCCAGTCGGTAATGGTGTATAAACCAGGAATGACAGCGCATGACTGTTAAAGCGGGGGTCAAGGTTGGTTAGATTTTTATTTCTGGTAGTGTAATGGTTTGTGGGTTTATCTAAATACTCTTTATTAAGTTTATAAACCTCTGTTGTATTCTGGTGCTCGTGATCCACGTCAGGGTTTAAGAACTCATATTCAGTTTTTAGAAGCGGAAACTCTTTAGTGGTTCTCCTGATATTAGTACCGATAACAAAACCACCATTATCATAATCTTGTCTAAACTGATAGTATAAATTCTTTAGACCTCTTATCCTGTCAACTAACTTGGTAATCCCAAAAACCTGTGAGCTGGTGCCATCCAGTTCATAGTCCTCCAGAATATCCTCCAACTTAACCCCAAGACCACGTGCAAAGGCTGTTAAGAGATTTAAGTTAAGACTGGTTATCTCTCTTTCTCCAGATAATACTTTCTCCAGTGAGTCGGAGCGGTTGATACCTCCTGTATTCTTGGTTAGTTGATAAGTACTGATATTGCTTTCTTCTAATAATTTCTTTAATTTATTCATTTTAATCAAGAAAAAAGGGAGGTTTAACTCCCTACTTTAACATTATTGGTAATACTAAATACTCATTGTTTTCATTCTTTATATAAACCGGACTCGTACTTCCACATAACTGCATAGTGACAACTCTATCATCAATATTATTTAAACAATCTACTAAATAATAAGGATTAAAACCGATTTTAAGTTCATAAGCATGTTTTATATCAAAAGTAGCTTTTATATTATTGTATTTGTTATGAACTGTAGTAACATCTTTATTAATTTCAAATATTACTGGATCCTCACTAACTTTAGTTTGTTTTTTAGTAATACTGTTTAAAGTTTTCTTTAAGTCTCTGGTTTCTAAAACTAAAACTCTTTTATTTCCTCTGGCAGAAGAAAGTAAGTCCTGATAGTCAAAGAATTCACCTTCATTATTATTTCCAGCCAAAATAATATCGTTAATCTTAACATAAACAACTTTATTACTGTCATCTACCATTATATCGATTTTTTCTAAATCTTTAATGTTATTTTTGAGTAGATTAATCAGGTTATTGATAAAAGTACTATTTAAATTAACCTCCAGATCATCTCCCGTTACATTATAGTTAGTTGTCATTAATTTATAGCCATCTATGCCCGCGAGCGTCATTTTTTCATTTTCAACTTTTAAATTAATACAAGAAATTATTGGATATAACACATCTCTTTTAGCGGTAAACTTCAACATAGTAGTCAGGTTTTTAATTAAGCCTTTAATTTCTTTGGTTCCACCTAGTTTGAGAGTTACCTTACTTTTAACTTCTTCAGGTTTTAAAACATTATAATCCGAAGCATCTCCAACTGTATCAAGTGAATAGGATAAAAACTCCTTGGAAACTTCAACATTATTGTCATCAACTGTTATTGTCGCTTTACCTTCCAACTCATCCAGATCTTTTATGGTATCCAGAAGCTCGTAATAGTTCCCGACAAATTCCACCTGGTTTTCGGATTTACTCCATTTATCATAACTTGTAATGGTAAACGGATCCTTTAAATTAATAGCACTTACTTCAGTTCCATCTTGATTACTTTTAATCTTAACATAATGAAAAGTCTTATTTACTTTATTGGTTTTAATACTGTTTAAAGTATCTAACATAGAAATTGTATTTACATCTATTGTGTTTTTGTTGATAGTCACTTTTGTTTTTCCTTTCGTATTTAAAATAATTTTGTTATAATAGTCCTGTTGATAGTCTCTTTTGTTTGTTTTTCTTAAGGTAATTTGTATTCAGGAAAAGCATACAAAAGAGTTTTTGCTCTCTCATAATCATCGTTAATCATAGTCATTACTAACTCGTTTAACTTTTTGTCATAATCGTGATTATGGTCATTTTCAATAAATTCCTGCATAAATTTACGATAAGCTAATTTTAAGTCTTTTAGGTATTTCTCTTTGTAATCATGATATTGTTTTTCAGTCATTTTAATTCCTCCAGCTAGTTTTTGAACTTGATAGTTTTACCAGGAACATACTTAAAACGAACATCTTTAATTAATTCAGAATAATTTTCACTACTCGCACAGGGTAGTTTGTCAAGATAAGTAATTAACTGATTTAAATAATCCTGAGTAAATTCTCGTTTTAATTCCTCCTTATTCAAAGATTATCCTCCTTAAAATATTAATATCTATTAAGCTAAAAAGCTTATTGAGATAGACCA
>CANQNI010000123.1 GCA_947625175.1 uncultured Eubacteriaceae bacterium
CGTGAAGTGTTGTTCTTCCGTCAACCGATTGTACGATCGGGTAGCTGAAAACTCACTACTTTTTAGGTGGTGGGTAGTTGATTAAAATTTGAGCTCCTATATTAGGAATTTAAAAAATAAGCAGGATTAAACTCCTGCTTTTATTATTGGATTTATTTAAATAATTGGATTGCTTGTTCCTTTTGAATTTTTACTATTTCGGATTTACCAATCTTTGGAATGATACAAACATTTAAAGTATCACCTTCAAATTTTTTATCTTTGGATAGAATTTCAACAACTCTTTTCATTTCCATTTCTGGAAGTTCCCATGGCAATCCATAAGTTTCTAAAATATAACGTAGATTTTCCAGTGCTTTTGGATTAGTAATTCCTTCTCTTGTACTCATTTTAGTAATCTGATACATTCCAATAGCCACTGCCTCTCCGTGGGTATACCGTCTAAATTTAAAATAGGATTCAATAACATGACCTATGGTATGCCCGAAATTCAAGATACGGCGTATTCCAGCTTCCTTCTCATCAGATTCAACTACGTTTCGTTTTATTGTTACGCATTTGGCTATAATTTCTTCCATATCTTCAAGTAAGTCTTCCTGATATTGAAAACTCATGAGTCTTAAAAATAGTTTTGAAGAAGAAATACAACCATATTTAATAACCTCAGCCATTCCGTCCACCAGAAATTTATCTTCTAAAGTACTAAGACAGGTAGGGTCTGTTAAAACCATTTTGGGCTGATAGAAAGAACCTATAACATTCTTTGCATATCCTAAATCGACCCCTACTTTTCCACCTACTGAGGAATCAACCATAGCTAAAAGAGAGGTAGGAATTTGAACAAAATCTATTCCCCGTAAATAAGTAGCTGCAACAAATCCAGCTAAATCACCTACAACACCACCCCCTAAAGCTACAATTAAATCCGTTCTGGTTATTCCAATATCCTGTAACTTATAATAGATTTCTTCTGCTTCAGCCAATGACTTAGAACTTTCACCTGAGGAAATTATTATGGCATAAACATCAAGTCCAATCTTTCTGAGTTGTCTTTTTACTTTAGTTAAATAATACTTAGCTACATTTTTATCAGTAATTATAACTACGTTTTTATATTTACTAAAAAAATTTGTTAATGTACTAAGTTTATCAAGTAATCCATTTTGAATAATAATACTGTATTTTGATTTGCTTTCAGTTTTACAGATAATTTCTTTCATTTTATATAAGGCTTTAGTAGATTTTTAATTAATATCCCGTATATTAGATAAGAGATAATTCATATTTTGAAGATCAATTTCAGATAAAACTTGTCCGTCTTGAGCAATTACTATGCCATCCGAACTGGAAAATGGTCCTGTAAAAACTGCAAGGTTTCCTTTTTTAATTGATTCAGTAGTTGAATTAACTAATCTTTTAGTTCTATCAGGAACATTATTGGAATATTTATCTAGACCAACAAAATCATCATAAATAGTACCAACATAACGAGAATTATCAAAAGTGCCGTTTAAAACACTATTTATTTCATCTATATAAAAGTCAGTTAAATTTAATTTAACTGAAGTTAAATAGTTGTTGGAATCCTGAATACTACTTGGACTGGATCCAATAACTTTAAGACCATTTTTTTCAGCTTCAACTAGAGTAGCGTTATTTTTATTACAGGAAGCTATAACATCACATCCATTTGAAGCTAACCGGCTAACATCAGCATTTATCTTACTAGTTGAAGGATTTTCTCCAGAATAAATTAAATCAATAACTGCTTTATCATTACTATTTAAAACGCCTAGGGCAAAAGCATTAATATGAATTAAATTCTGATTAGAATTGTCTGGAGCTAGATAACCTATTTTATTATTTGATGTAGAGGAACCAGCTAGAATTCCACAAAGATAGTCAGCTTCGTAATCACGGGTAGAATAATTTTTAACGTTAGCCATATCAATATTTCCATTGTAGACAATGAAATCAACAGTCGGGAAATTTTGAGCAGCTTGAATTACTTGTGAATCAAATTCATTTCCTGAAATGAAGATTACAGAAACTCCTGAATTTATCATATTATTGATAGCTGAATCGATGTTCTCAGTTGTAATTGATGATTTTGATATTGCTTGGACTTTCCCATTAAAATATTCAACCATGTTATTACAGGCTTCTTCCTGCATTTGGTTGATTCCTTCATCAGCTGCAGTACCAGGATAAATAAAACCAACCTTTAAGACTAGATCATTCTTAGAGCACCCTGTTATTAATAATAACGTTAATAAAATAAAGAGAATTATTTTCTTTATAAGCACTGAGTTCCTCAGGTTAATTAACTGTTTCATAATAAAAATATGATATTATAAATATACTAGCATAGATAAATCAAAATTTTGAAATATTTATTACTTTTATTATGATAATTTTTATTGAAATTATTATTCATTTTAAAAATTAAGATTCAGCTGAGGCTTCCAATGAGTAAAAAGAAAAACAAAAAAGTAAAAGATAAAGAGAAAAAAGAACTAAAACTAAAGAAATCTGATAAAAAAAAGAAGAAAAAGGTTAAACAACAAAAGAAAGAAACTAAAGCAATAGATTCTGTTAAAAAAGTAACCCAATCAGATGTTTATAAAACTTTTAACCGTTTAGTTAGTCTCGTTAATAAGATGAGTAATGAACCGGTTATGTTTAATGGAAACTCTTATCATAATGCAGAATTAAAAGCCATAGATATTATTAGTAAATATCAACCTATCTCAACAGCTAATCTAGCTAATAAACTTAAAGTAACAAGAAGTGCCGTACTAAAAACGATAAATAAATTAATACATAAAGGGTTAATAGAAAAACAAAAATCAAAAGAAAATGGACGCATTTTCGAATTTAAGTTAACTCAAGAAGGTAATGATTTCATTGTAGCCAGTCTAGATTTTAAAACTATAGAAGAAGATTCAGTAATGAACGCTTTGAATCAAATGTCCGAAAAAGAACTGGCTTACTTTAATGACGCTCTAGAACGAATTTTAATAAACTTAATAAATTAAAGGCCGTATGAAACGGCCCTTTTTATTCTAATCAATTATCTTCACTTGAATTTTCTTCAATGATGTACTGTTTATTTCTCGGACTATTTTCTAAGTATAAATTCCTGAATGCTTGAAGAATGTTTTCATATAATTTGTAAATAATAATTCCTAAAGTTATTATCATACAAACCAGATTTAGGATAATAGCTATAAAAGGAATTCTACTAACCACTCCAAAAATCAAGCCAAATATCAAGGTTGATAACCATTTATTTAATTTAGGTAATATCCATCTTCCTACTACAGCTGCGGTAAATGGAATACAGATAGAAACAATTAAAATATAAGCTGTTGAAATTATTAATGTAATCGGAATTGTTATATAAGGAAAAATCAAAATTACACAAATAATTGGAATAAGAATTAGGGAAACTAAACCTGTTAAGATAATTGCTACCAAATGATTCTTTAAGTTTACTAGAGCTTCTTTAACAGTAGATCCAGCTAGAATAATAATCATAAATGCTATTATTATAGTTACAACTGTCCAGTAAGCGATATCTATTAAAGTATCTGTTATGACCTGTAAAGGAGATTTCACGTTAACTTCTGGTTTTAATTGGTTAAAGTTTGTATTAGCTACAACCGCACCATCTTCAATGACTGGTTGATTTCCCGAACTTATATTAAGGTTTCCCTGAATATTAGTAGTTGACTTAATAATAATATTATTTGCATTAATATTAACATCCCCCAGTACAATTCCTTCAAGAGTTATTGTATCTCCAACCACATTTATAGCGTTGGTTGTTCCTCCAATGACAATATTATTAGCCGCACCATATATTGCATTAAAAATAGAATTACCTCGAATTTCAATATTTTGAGCTACTACTGTTAGATTATTATCGATTGTAGTATCAGTTATAATCAAACTCTGAGAACAAGAACGTAAACTATCTCCAATTACGGTATTACTTATATCACAGGAATAACTGCAATTAATTAAGGATCTTCCAATATTAGCATCTTTAATATATGTATTGGCTGAAAAGATATAAGCATCTCTATCTATCGGTCCTGTAATATTTTCAGTTCCAGAAGATTGAGAATCAATATAGTTTCCAGCTGAATTCTCTGCAAAAACTCCTAAAGGAAAGAATATTAAAATTAACAGAATAATAAATATTGTCTTTTTCATTTTTTTCTAACTAATCTTTTCAATTGATTTAATTACGGCTCCGCCAAGACAAGTTTCTTTATTATACAGCACTACCTGTTGACCTGGTGTAACAGCACGTTGAGGTTCATTAAATTCAATAAATAATTTATTATCTTCTAAAAGCGTAACTTTAACCTTTTGATCCTTTTGACGATAACGAAACTTTGCTGTACATTCAAAGGTTTCTCCCTCTTTAACAGGAGGTTTTCCTTCTACCCAGTTCATATCTTCTGTTGTTAAACTTTTAGAAAATAGGGCTTTGTTATTTTTTCCCTGAACTACATATAAAATATTATTATCCAGATCTTTTTCACAAACAAACCAGGGCTCACCTGTTCCCTGACCACCTATACCAAGACCTTTTCTTTGACCTAAAGTATAATAGGCAAGTCCTATATGTTCACCTTTTTTTTCGCCAGTATCATAGTCAATAATATCTCCTGGTTCATCTGCTAGATATTGTCTTAAAAAATTAGTGAAATTTCTTTCACCAATAAAACAAATACCGGTACTGTCTTTTTTATTTGCAGTAATTAAATTATTTTCCTCTGCAATTTTACGAACTTCGTCTTTATTTAAATGTCCTATTGGAAATAGTGCATGAGATAATTCTTTTTGACCAATACCTGATAAAAAATAAGTTTGGTCTTTATTCTGATCTTGAGCTCGAATCATTTCAAAAGTATCTCCGTCTTTTTTAATTTGAGCATAATGACCAGTGGCTAGATAATCTGC
>CANQNI010000124.1 GCA_947625175.1 uncultured Eubacteriaceae bacterium
TGTTTGAGTTGTTATATGCTTATTATGCCGCTTTCTGGTGATTTGTTCAAATTCATCCCGCCGCTTAACGAAAATATTCGTTTGAAGCGGGGGTCTTCTCTGAATAGGAGGATAAACTTTGTAAATTCCTGGCGCCTCATAGTAATCTCTAAATCCATTCAATAATTTAAATTTAAACGATATAATAGCATCTATTAAGTAATTTTTTACCCAAAACACTTATAATAGTTTAATTAGTACAGAAAAAATCAGGAAATTTAGAATGAGAAAAAAAAGACCAAAAGTTAGAAAATATAAAATACCTGTTAAGTCAAAACAAGAAAAAGTTTATTCCGTAGCAGAAATGAATGCTATTGAAGATCATATTACAAATACTTATGGATCAATTGAAGGTATTATTCATGACCAAAATAAAAGTAAATTACATATTGATTTAGTTTTAGTTGCTCCTGATGAGATTAGACCTTATTGGAAAATCGTCACCATGGGAATGGGCAAATACAAAATGAAACCTGAAGATCCATTTTCTAATGAGATACCAAGATGCGAACTCGTTATGGCAGTAGAACCTGCCTGGGATTATCGAAATCTATTTCCAACTGATAAACATTTAATTTATTCACATCCTAACAAGGATAAATCTGTTAGTTACAAATATCCAATTAAAGTTTTAAGAGAAATAGCTATATCTCCCCTTGAAGATAATTTTTTTCTTAAAGCACCATGTACTTTTGACTTTCAAGAATTAGAATTAGATGTTAAAACTGATTTAAACGATTTTTTAATTTTAAACGCTCAAGATGTTAAACCAGATGAAAATATAGCAATTCTTCCTAACGGGGATCCCGTTGTTTTTTATCAGGTTGTTCCAATTACCACAGCTGAAAGATTAACTTTAATGGAACCTGATCATTTTGAAGAAACAGTTACCAAAATCAATTATATCTTTTGGCCTGGAAGAAAAAGCGTTGTTTAACTTATAAAAAATTCTTAGGTTAAATGTAACTATTTTCTTTGATTCTATCTTTTTTGTCTTACTGAAAATTCATTATGGTAAAATACATTGGTATTTATACAATAGATTGGAGTCGAAATGTCTGATTTTACAATGAATGAAATAACGAGTCTGGCTAAGAATCGTGGGATTATTTTCCCAGGCTCTGAAATATATGATGGTCTGGCTAATACCTGGGATTACGGTCCTATTGGTGTTGAAATGAAAAATAATATCAAAAAGGCCTGGTGGAAGAAATTTATTCAGGAAAATCCAATGAATGTTGGACTTGATTCAGCAATTTTAATGAATCCAAGAACCTGGGAAGCTTCAGGTCACTTAACTAATTTCAATGATCCGTTAATGGATTGTAAAGAATGTCACAACCGTTTTCGGGCCGATAAATTAATAGAAGAATATATGGTAGCCAATGACTGTGCCGAACCTGTTGAAGCCTGGAGTAATCAAGAAATGGTGGACTACATTAAGGAACATGAAATTGCCTGTCCTGAATGTGGTTCAAAAGATTTTACTGATATTCGTCAGTTTAACTTGATGTTTAAAACCCATCAGGGAGTTACTGAAGACTCAAGTACTGAAATTTTCTTAAGACCAGAAACTGCACAGGGTATATTTGTAAACTTCAAGAATGTTCAAAGAGCTTCCAGAAAGAAAATCCCTTTTGGAATAGGCCAGATTGGTAAGTCATTCCGAAACGAAATAACTCCCGGCAACTTTACTTTTCGAACCCGTGAATTTGAACAAATGGAATTAGAATTCTTCTGCAAACCTGGAACTGACCTGGAATGGTTTAATTATTGGAAAGATTTTAGTAAAGACTGGTTGAACGGTCTTGGAATGAAAGAAGAAAATCTAAGATTCAGAGACCATGAACAGGAAGAATTGTCACATTATTCAAATGCTACTACTGATGTTGAATATCTATTCCCATTTGGTTGGGGCGAATTATGGGGAATTGCTGATAGAACTGATTATGATTTAACCCAACATCAAAACGTTTCCGGAAAAGATTTATCCTATCAGGAACCCTCCAATAATAAAAAGTATACTCCTTATGTTATCGAACCTTCTTTAGGCGTAGATAGAATGTTCCTGGCTTTATTATGTGATGCTTTAGAAAAGGAAGAGGTTAACGGGGATACTAGAAACGTAATGAAAATTCATCCGGCTTTAAGTGCCTATAAAGCAGCAGTTTTACCTCTTTCTAAAAAGCTATCTGAAAAAGCCCAGGAAGTTTACAGTAAATTAGCAAAAAATCTCAATATCGATTATGATGAAACGGGTTCTATTGGAAAGCGTTATCGCCGTCAGGATGAAATCGGTACTCCTTTCTGTGTTACTATCGATTTTGATACCTTAGATGATAATGCAGTAACTGTTCGTGATAGAGATACTATGGAACAGGTAAGACTACCTATTGATGAAGTTGAAGAATATATCAGTGAAAGAGTAGCGTATTAAAACAATTCCCAGAGATAAAACTCTGGGAATTTTTAATTTTAAAATAATTCTTTTAAACTGCATGGAGCTCTTAAAATGTTATCTCTTTCTTCAAGCCATAATTTAATTTGCCTCCAATATATCTCTGGATCAAAACTTCTAAATCTATAAGTCAAAAGGTCTGAAAAATGTTCCACTCCTCCCATATCATCAGCTGGAGCAACTCCAACTGATTCGATAAGATAAGGTAATTCTTTTACATACTCAGATTCATCATAAATTCCAGTTAGTTCAATTGAATGAAACCAATTATCTCCAAAATCATACCGGTACTGAGCAGTTTTAAATTCCGGAAAATAATCTGATAATTTCTTAGTTTTAATATCTGTAACTTTGGCATTATAGAAAGGATTATTATATTCTAAATTGCCCATATCAACTGGACTCATAAGAGGATTTTCTGGCGCATCTTTTTCTTCCCAAACTAGAACTTCTGAAGCTTCTGTTCCTTCAGGATTATCTTTAAACGGAAAAATGAATTCACTAAGATGATAAGGAAAACCGATCCAATGAAATAAATGACAAAGTAATTTATCAAAATCAACAAAGGACATATCTGCTGGAACAGCAACTCTACGTTTAACAGTATAAATTTCGGTATCCATTGTTATTAAAAATTCAAATACCGGTTTTTCAGGAAGTTCATCAGGAACTTCTATATTTTTATATTCTCCAGTAAAAGGAGTCTGATAATATCCGATATATTGATTCATTTCTAATAATAATTTATCAACTTTTTCTTGAATTTTATCTTTATCAGTTCTAGCTAAAGGAGAATCGAACAATTCCTGTATTTGTAGCTGGATATTTTCAAATTTTGGTTGATTAATTTCAACAGGTTCTTTTATTATAATAAAATTTGTATCCATCAAAGCAACTTCATTTGGATCTACATCATCACCAGCATATGGAAAAAACATTTGAGGTCTTTCTAAGGCGCCTTTATTTTCATTAAAACTTACTTCTTTTCGTACAATTGGTTCTGGATAATATTGAAAAATTTTTTTCAGCTTTTGATAGGGTGATTCATTTAAAAAATTTTCTTGAGTTAAATTATGATCAGCACAAACCAGATCGATCAAAAATTCCGGATATCTATATTCCAGTGGAAATTCTTTTTTGGTTTTTAAACTTCGAATATTTTCTTCCAGATCATTTATTTGATCCTGGAAAATAAGGTATTCTTCTGGAATCTCGATTAGGTTAATCGAATCGAGGTAATTTTCGTATGAACCAGGATAAATCTTTTTTTCCTTAAGTACTTCAAACTCACGTCTAAATGCTTTTTCAATAAAATCTCTTATATTATTTCGCCAGTTTCCGTATAATCTCATAACAATTGAATAGGAAGTAACTGGATTAAACAATAAAAGATAATTCTCATTAAATAGACCGACATTACGAATGATTTTAGCCATCCAAAGGGAATCACTATTACCATCATATGAACTGAGATGTTTTCTTTTGATTTTTACAAAGCGTTGATCAATTGGGGAAAATGCAATATTCATATTAATTCTTTCTAAAATTCTTCATTAATACAAAAATATTATAACTTATTTAATAAACTTAAATTTCTCTGATAATGTCTAAAGAAATTAATCAAATTAATTGTTTTAACCGATAAACTTTTCTTTTTTACTTAGTAATCTTCTGGTTACAACTAACATAGTTATATAGCAAAGAAGACCACCTATTAAATTAGATAATGGTTCTGCAACAAAGACACCAAGAACTCCAAGCCTAAACAGATGAGGTAATATCAATGATAAGGGAATAACTAAAATTACTTTTCGAAATAATGAAAAGAAAACAGCTTCTTTAGCACATCCAAGTCCAGTAAAATTTGTTTGTCCACAAAATTGGAAGGCCATAAAGAAAAAACCAAAGAAATAATAAATCCTGTCATTCCAGAAGAAATCATTAAAAAACTCGTTCCAATAAGATAAATAATTAAATAATCTCTAGCAAAGGGATAACTTGTTTCACTGGCTCCGAGCAGAAACAATATTGGCTTTAAAAATAAGTAAAAGAAGGATATAAGAAGAAGTGATGTTATCAATAAAAGAGAGAAAGTTGTATTAACCAGATTCTGAGCTCTTTTCTCGTCCTGAGCTCCTCTAGCTATTGCAAATAAAGGAGATCCACCTATTGCATAAAGGTTAGTAAATACTGAGATAATTGTCACGATTGGAAAAGTTAAACCTAGACCAGTTAAAGCTAATCCAGATTCACCACTGATATGACCGATATAAATTCTGTCTACAATACTATAAAGCATCTGAACTAGTTGAGATATTATCATCGGAATTGATAAATATATTATATGACCAGGAATACTTCCTTTAGCAAAATCACTTTTATCTCTATTCATTATTAATCTAATTAACTATTTCAATTTAAGAGAAAAGAGCGTCTGGAAGTGACATACTCCCGGCACTTAACGAAGTCTTCGTTTGAA
>CANQNI010000125.1 GCA_947625175.1 uncultured Eubacteriaceae bacterium
CTTGATTTGTATAATCACCCTCACAGAAAATCATTAAAATTCCAGAAATATCTTTGTTTTGATCATCAAAACGATTAGCATCTATTTGAAGAATGGTTCCATCATTTATAGGGTAACTTTTTTTATCATTAATAATGTGTCTTCCATCTATAAAAGTTCCGTTTGAACTATTTCGATCAGTATAATTCCAACCATTTTCATCTTGACTAATTACTCCATGGAATTTAGAGACAATATTAGAATCAATTTCAATATCAGTAAATTTATTTTCACTTAACCTTCCAATAGTATTAATTTTCTGTTTTAGTGGAATTACAGAAGTTTCAAGGGTTTTGGAGTTAAAAAGTAATAGGCTAGCTAAAGTAACGTTAGTATTCAAATTCATATTTCTTTCCTTATCTATAAGTATAATCGTTATAGTATTGAATATAAAATGAATACGATTTCACTTTACTAGGAAATTAATTACTTGAAATAGAAAATTATAATAATTACAATAAAATTATTATTTTATAAGAGATTGAATTATGGATGATAAAGAAGTAACTGAACAATTATTAGACGAACAAGAGAAACCGACTTCTAAAAAGAGAATTTTGTTTTACTTACTAATAGGTTTATTGATAGTAATAGTTTTATTAGGATTATTCATTTTTTTAAATTATCAAAATGAAAAACCTATCGTATCGATTCCTTTTTTAGATTCTTATTTTGCTACTAAATCTGAAACTACTGAAATAACACCTTTTACTAAAGATGGTATTAAATTAAATGAAAATGAAAATTTTTCTGATATGACTGGAGTGAATGAAAATGAAAAAGTCTTAAGTGAAAGTGGTAATACTACAGGGAACTTTGGCAATTATGGTAAAGCTGTTGCCCATGGAAATTCTCAGTTTATATCTACTTACGAATATGATCAAAGTTTTTTATGGAAAGTAGATGGTGATAAATTTACTAAAATTTATGAGATAACTAATGAAAGAAATGGAATTAACGATCTTCAATATTATAGTCAAAAGCTCTATTTAAAATCTGGTGGAGTTTTTGGTTATTTTGACTTTAATACGAGTGAATTCGTTCATATTCCATTAAAACCAGGTGATAGTTTACCTATTTCTCCAAGAATTTATAATGATAAAGTTTATTACATTACTTATGACTCTATAACTCAATTTTATATTTACGAAGCTTCTTTAGATGGTAGTAATAATAAAATGCTTACTAAGTTAGATTCTGGGTTAAGATTACAAAACTTCTTAGCATTTACTATTAAAGATAATGTAGGCTATCTCTTTATTAATTCAAATATTGGAGATTATGAAAATAAAGAAAGTAAAATAATAACCATTAATCTCGATAATGGAGATAAAACTACTATTTATACTACTTCGAGTTATTTTGATGAATATATCACTTATTCTGATAATTCAATTTACTTCCTTGAATCAGATAATCAGGAAAATGAAAATAAAAGTCTTTATCGTTTAGAATTAGGACAAACCAATCCTATTTTAGTTATTGATGGAAGTACGATGGATATAACAACAATTAATTCGAACCCAACTAACTTGTATTATTTAGATGGAAATACTGTTTACCAATGTGATTTAGATGGGACTAATCAAGTTAAATTTGGAGAAATTAATATTGATTATAATACTTATGTCAGTAGTGAAACAAAACCATTTTTACTTTTAACAAATGATAAATTATTTTTAGAGTTACGATTAATGGATTATGATGGCGATACTCGAACGATGTTATATGAAGGTAACCTTAATAATCCTACAAGTTTTCATGAAGTAGTTTTACCAGAATAAAAAATACCAATATCTCAAAAAATGATTCTTCCAAAACTTGTTTAATTTTCAGTTATGATCTTTAATTAAATCATTACTTAAAATTCTAAACAATTAATTTTCGAAAGAACCAAAGTAAATGAGATATTGGTTTTTTATGCATTATTTTCTTCAGCTATTAAATCTTTTACTTTCATCAAACGAGTTATATTACTTCGCTCATTGTCTTCTAATTTCATTGAAATAAACTTAATGGTTTCCTGCATTTCAGGAATCATAATATGTTCAAGTGCATTAACTCTTCGTCTTGTTTTTTCAATTTCATCAGCTAAAATATTACAAGTTTTTTCAATTTCAGCTAATTTTATTAAATCTGGTAAAAGATTTGCCATGTCTAGAACAGATTCGTCTAACTCACCGGTAGTAAAGGCAAATCCATAGGGTAAATCATTTTTTTCTTCACTAACGTCAAAAGAAATTTTTGGAACATCTACGTTCATTATAGTTTGTTGACTTATTGTAATTGCAGCTTCTCTAGCCGGGCATAATAAAGCTTCGTATACTTGTTCAGTTCCCAAAATAGCTTGAGTTATAGAAAATTTTGATATAGCCTTTTCTAGCTTTTCATCTAAAGCTTTTCTTAATTCTTGATTTTCCCGAATTAAATTCATGAAACGTCTTACCATTTCATCTCTTTTGTCTTTTAAAAGTTTATGACCTCTTTCAGCTGTAGCCAATCTTTTTTTTAGACGAGTTAATTCCATTCGGGTTGGATTTACATTAATCATTTTTAGTCTGTATCATCAATAACTATCTGATTAATCCAGTCTTGTTCATCTTCGTAATCAGATGCGATTGCTGGTGGATAATATTGTTCTAGCCATTGAGTATTAATACGTTTTAATTCAGATTTTGGTAGAATTGTTAATAATTTCCAACCTAAGTTTAAGGTTTCTTTAATAGTCCGGTCTGTATTAAAGCCTTGATTAACATAATGAGCTTCAAATTCATCAGCAAATTTAGCATAAAGTTTATCAGTATCTGATAAAGCTGCATCACCTAATACAACGGATAATTCTTTAGCTTCTTTACCTCTAGCATAGGCGGAAAAGAGTTGGTTCATTAAATCTGAATGATCTCCTCTAGTTTTACCTTCACCAATACCTTTATCTTTTAAACGTGATAGTGATGGTAAAACATCAATTGGGGGAATAATTCCTTTTCTATATAAATCTCTGGAAAGAATAATTTGTCCTTCAGTAATATAACCAGTCAGGTCAGGAATTGGATGAGTTTTATCTTCTTCAGGCATAGTCAGAATCGGAATTTGTGTTATTGATCCTTTATTTCCTCTAATTCTTCCTGCTCTTTCATATAATGAAGCTAAGTCCGTATACAAATATCCCGGATAACCTCTCCGACCTGGAACTTCTTTTCTAGCAGCAGATATTTCTCTGAGCGCTTCCGCATAATTTGTGATATCAGTTAGAATTACTAATACTTGCATTCCTAATGAATAAGCTAGATATTCAGCACAAGTTATCGCTATTCGAGGCGTTGAAATTCGTTCAACTGGTGGATCATCAGCAAAATTCATAAATAAAACTGCATGATCTATAGCACCTGTTCTTCTAAAGTCTTCTATAAAAAAATTAGCTTCTTCAAAGGTAATTCCAATAGCCGCAAATACAACAGCAAATTCGCTATTATCATCTAAAACTTTAGCTTGTCTTGCAATTTGGGCAGCGAGTTCAGCATGAGGTAAACCAGAAGCAGAAAATACAGGTAATTTTTGACCTCTAACTAGAGTGTTTAATCCATCGATTGCTGATATTCCTGTTTGAATAAACTCATCAGGATAAGCTCTGGCAACAGGATTAAGTGGAGCCCCATTTATATCTAAAATTTCTTCAGGAATAATTTGAGGTCCATTATCCATTGGATTTCCCATTCCATCAAAGATTCGACCTAACATATCTGGAGAAACTCCAAGTTCAATCCCATGACCTTTAAATCTAACTTTTGAATCAGTTACTCTAAGACCTTGAGCACTTTCAAAAAGTTGGACTATTGCTTTATCCCCATCTATTTCAAGTACTCTTCCTAATCGTTGATCACCATTATTTTCTTCTATTTCGACCAACTCATCATATTTGACTCCTTGAACGTGATCAACAACCATTAATGGTCCAACGACTTCATTTATTGTTTTATATTCTCTGTTTAAATCCATAACTACTCTTCTTTAACCACCTTATCTACGAGATCTCTCATTTCGGTGTCGAGTTCTGTTTGAATCTCAGGATAAACAGTACTTATATCATCTTCAGGAACATATTTCATTCTTCCGATTCGTTCTCTGACTTTCATATGTTCCAGATCTTCAAAACGAACACCTTCATTTAATGCGTCTAATCCCATTGAATACCATTTTAAAATCATATTTAACATTTGGAATTGTTTGTCTAAAGAGGTATAAGTATCAACAGGATCAAAAGCTATTTGATGCAAAAAATCATCTCGAATCGATTGGGCACATTCAAGAACCATTCTATCAGTATAAGCTATTGCATCAAATCCAACTAGTTGAACAATTTCATCAAGTTCAGCTTCTTTTTGTAATATTTTTAATGCTTCCTGAACATTATGGCTCCAGTCTTCATTTACTGTACGATTAAAATAAGGATAAACCTGATTAGAATATAGTGAATAGCTTTGTAACCAATCAATCGCAGGAAAATGCCTTCGATATGCTAATTGGGCAGATAAGTTCCAGAAAACCTTTACAATACGCAGGGTTGCTTGTGAAACTGGTTCTGATATGTCACCACCAGGTGGAGAAACAGCTCCGATAGCCGTTACAGCACCATATCGAGGTTTATTATCATCAGTACCTAGACAACGAACAAAGCCAGCACGTTCATAGAATTCGGCAAGTCTAGAAGATAGGTATGCTGGATATCCTTCTTCTCCCGGCATTTCTTCAAGTCGACCAGACATTTCTCTTAAAGCTTCAGCCCAACGGGAGGTTGAGTCAGCCATAATAGCTACTTTAAATCCCATATCTCTAAAATATTCAGCTATGGAGATTCCAGTATAAATACTGGCTTCACGGGCT
>CANQNI010000126.1 GCA_947625175.1 uncultured Eubacteriaceae bacterium
ACTCCTCCAGAGCCTCCAGACGGATTAACAGGCGAAGAACCTCCTGAACTTACTGATGGATCAATACAACCTCCTGAAGAAATGAAAAATAGAAATTCTGATAATTTACCTGAAATACCTCCTAATCAGAATATGGAAGATAATCAAAATGAAACTAATCAGGATAGTAGAGATTTTAGCAATCTAAGAGCAGATAGATCTGGTTTAGAAGAAAATACTATTGATTATACTTCTGCTTATTATCTAATAGGCATTTCTTTCATTCTTTTATTAATTGCTTTTGGTATTTCTTTTATTTTTAAAGGAAAATATGGATAATTTTATCTTAAACTTTTATTCATTTTAATAATGGACCACTAAATTTAAAAAATCCCAAGTGGTCCATTTTTGTTATAAAGATTCTTAAAATAGATCTATAATTTTGAATTCTCATAGAATTTTCTTAAGATCCAGAAGATTATCGAAAATAAAATCAGCTTTACTTTCTTCTTTACTGTTACTAAAGTTAAACCAAGCGGTTTTAAATCCATAATCATGAGCTCCTTTAATGTCGGCGTTAACTGAATCACCTATCATTAAAACATTATTCTTCTTAATATTCTCACCTAGATCTTTATCAATAGCATTAAAAAAATCCTTACTCGGTTTAGCTGCACCTAGTTCTTCAGAAGTATAAACCGAATCAAAATATTCAAGTAGTCCAGCACCTCTTAGGCGAGAGGTTTGTTCATTGTAAGATGAATTGCTTGCTATTAAAAGTTTATATTTTGGTTTTAAATAAATCAGAATGTCTTCAACATAATCAACTTTTTCATAACTATTATAAAGATTTTTAATAAAATCCTGCTCGAACTGAGCTCCAGGAGCATTAATATTGAGAGTATCAAAAATTTCCTGCCATCGATGCTCGTAGAGATAATCTCTAGTTATTTCACCATTTTCATATCGATCCCAATACCTATTATTAATAATAAGAAAGGTGTTAAGATATTTATCATTAAAAGGAATTTTCCATTTTTTAAAAGCTTTCTTCATAGATTTTAAAGCACATTTTTTAAAATCAAGAAGTGTATTATCTATATCAAAAATAATTACTTTGATCTCTTTAAAGACAGTTAATTCTGAATTAATCTTCATCATTATTTAAATCTTTCAGATTAAAAGTCTGTTTATTTTCAATAGGTTCGTCAGATTTTATAGCTTCAATTAAAGAATCTATATATTCTTCTCTTTTTTTAGCTTTATCAACTTGTAAATTAACTTTTTCTTCAGTTTCCTCTCCAGTATCAAAGTAACTGCGCTGTTTACTAGGCTTTTTAAGAAAGATAGTTTCAAGATCATCAGGAACCATAATCATTGTGTGATGATCTGCAGCAGCTTCATGGCGGTATTGAGGTCCACGTTTATCACCCAGATGATCTTCAGTATGGGTTATTATCAAATAACGTGCTCCTGTTTTATGATAATTTTCACAAGCTTGTTTTAGGGTTGAATGTCCCCGTTCTTCCGGTTTAAATAATTTTCTATCTGCTTGTTTACAGGCGGCTTCATGAACTAAATAATCAACATCCTTAACATATTCATATTCATCATCAACATATGGAACATCACCCAGATAGGCAAAGCGAACATCGTTTTTAGTTTTCATAGTAAAACCAAACTGCTCTTTAGTTTCAGAATGCGTATCGAAGAATGTTACTTCTTGTCCAATAATATTAAAAGTCTCTCCATTATGGATTTCAATAAATTTTATTCGATTATCAAAATACTTGGTTACTCTATCTAATAATAAATCACAAGATTTTCTTATTGTATTAATAACTTCTTTTGAACCGAAAATTCTTAGATCTCCATCATACTTATCATCGTCCATACGATGAGCAATATCTCTAAGTAAAAAGAATAAACCTAAAATATGATCTAAATGATTATGCGTTATAAAGATGTCATGAATATCATTATAACCAATTTGAGCTTTTTGAAGTTGTCGTATTAAGAATTGTCCACCACCAGAATCCACCAGGAATGTTTTCTTATGATCTCTTATCGCAAAACAGGTATTATAAAAATTCATGGCATGAGCATTAGCTGTTCCTAACCAGATAACTCTGATACATTGTTGTTCCAGTCGTTTCTGATATTCTCTTGCCTGACGTTTCTTAAAGCGTTTTCTTCGCATTCCATAAAATGTTTCAAGATCACTATAAGTAATATCCAAATTTTTAAATTTACATCGACCAAAAACACTGTTTACAATCTCTTTATCATAAGATTCTACATATTGTTGATATTGAATTTCAGGTTTGTAGTGAGAGGAATAACCTTCATACAGCCAATCAACGACCTGTTCCTCTCTACGTCTTCCTAATTTTTTTATGGCTTTAGTAGCTCTTTTTCTTTTTAATATTCGTTTCTTTTGCTTTTTGGTTCCCATGCGTTTTCTATTTCTAGCAATTGTTGTTTAATCTCAGATCCAGCTCCAAATCCACCAATACTATGATCTTTTTTTAAAACTCTATGACAGGGAATGACTAGAAGGATTGGATTTCGTTTCATTGCTCCTCCTATTGCTTGAGCTGACATTCTGGGTAGATTATATTTTTTTAGATAATTTAAAGCTAATTCCCCATAAGTAGTAACAGTTCCATAAGGTTGATTTATTAAAATTGAATAAACTTTTCTTTGAAATTCTGAGCAGGTTAGTTCTATAGGCGTTTTAGAAAAATCTACTGGAATACCTGAAAAATATAATTTTAAATTAGCTTTCAAATTTTTTATTACTTCTGTTTCATCATCAACTATCTCTTTAATTTTAAGAGTTTTGAGATTAAATAAATCAGTAAATTGTAGATGCGTTATTTTTTCTTCAGTAGATAAAATAGTTAATTTTCCTAATGGAGATTTAAAATACGATTTAAATATCATTATATTTTAATATAATTAAAAAAACTGACCAAATTACTTCAGTCAGTTACTCCCATTCAATTGTACTTGGCGGCTTACTTGTTATATCGTAAACTACCCGGTTAACATGATTAACTTCATTAACAATTCTATTTGAAATAGTCTCTAGAATATCATATGGAATTTTGGACCAGTCACTAGTCATTCCGTCAGTTGAGTTAACTGCTCTTAAACCGATCGTATAATCATAGGTTCTTTCATCTCCCATAACTCCTACACTACGGTTTCCTGGAAGAACTGCAAAGTACTGCCAAATTTCTTCGTCGAGACCACTTTTTGAAATTTCATCCCTGAAAATTTTATCAGCTTCTCGAAGTATTTCCAGTTTATCCTTTGTTACCTCTCCAATTACACGTATTGCCAGCCCCGGACCAGGAAAAGGTTGACGCCAGACTAACTTCTTATCAAGCCCTAATTCTTCACCTAAAGCCCTTACTTCATCTTTAAAAAGTAATTTAAGCGGTTCTATTATTTCAAAGTCAACATCTTTAGGAAGTCCTCCAACATTATGATGACTTTTAATTGTTGCACCCGTTTTACTTCCACTTTCGATTACGTCCGGATAGATAGTTCCTTGTAAGAGATAATCAACATCTGAAATCTTATTGGACTCTTCTTCAAAAACACGAATAAACTCTTCTCCAATAATTTTTCTTTTCTTTTCAGGATCAGTTACACCCTTTAATTTTTCTAAGAAGCGATCTTCACAATTAACCCGAATAAAGTTTTTTATATCTTTAAAAGATTCTTCAACTTCATCACCTTCATTTTTTCTGAGAAGACCATGATCAACGAAAATACAATATAGCTGATCACCAATAGCTTTATGGACTAGACTGGATGCAACAGATGAATCTACTCCACCAGAGAGAGCACAGAGCACTTTTTTATTTCCGATTCTATCTCGTAGTTCGGCTACTTGTTTATCAATAAAGTTTTCAATTGACCAGTCACCACTAGCATTACAAATATTAAAGATAAAATTATCTAGAATTTCTTTGCCTTGTTCGGTATGGACAACTTCTGGATGAAACTGCAAACCGTAAAGCTTTTTTTCCTTATTTTCAAGAGCTGCTACTGGACAAGTATCTGTCCGAGCTATAATTTCAAATCCTTCTGGAACCTGATCGATATAATTAGTATGACTCATCCAGATAGTACTATTGTCCTTAATTGAATCTAAAAGTTTAGAATCTTTTTTAATAATATCTAACTGTTTTCTTCCATACTCTCGATCTTTAGCCTGACTGACATTACCACCAAATTCATCAGCTATTAACTGGGCACCATAGCATAATCCTAAAATCGGAATATTTAAATTAAAAATTTCCGAATCTACTCTAGGAGCTTCTTCTTCAAAGATACTGCTAGGTCCACCAGTAAAAATTATTCCAATAGGATTCTTCTTTTTAATTTCTTCAGCTGTAATTGTATATGGAACAACCTCAGAATAAACATTACTCTCTCTAACTCTACGTGCAATAAGTTGATTATACTGAGCTCCAAAGTCAATTATTAATATTGTTTCTCTTTCTTTATTGTCCATTAAAATTTAATATCTTTAGCTGCCGCAATAATAATACTATTGACTTCATTATCTTCATCAATATCAATTAAATCATTGGCAGAAACTTCTAATTTTTTTAAGAATTCCAGTTGATTATTTATTTCCTTAGCTTTTTGATGGAAAATTTCAGCGCCTACAAGTTCACTATATTCTTTATCTACATAAAGATTAAGGAATTCATCGTTATTTTTATAGGTTCCTTTAACAATATTTCCACCTTCTTGGGTTATACCATTTGTAATATAACTCGGATGAAAATCAAATGTTATTCCAGGTTCGTCAAAAGTAAAACTATCATTTGTTCTACCTGAGAGATATTTTCCTAAATATTCTGCTGCTTCTTTATCTGTTTGATTACTTCTTTTATTGTCTTTTGAC
>CANQNI010000127.1 GCA_947625175.1 uncultured Eubacteriaceae bacterium
GTGGTGATGACTTTATTGTTAAACCTTTTGATCTTCAGGTTTTAAATTCTAAGATTAATGCTTTATTAAGAAGAACTTATCAATTTAATATTGAAATGAATGTTGTTGAATTTAAAGGAGTAATCTTAAATCTAAATGATCAATCTCTATCTTTTAATGATGAAAATATTTCTCTAAGTAAAAATGAATTTAAAATATTAAAAGAATTAATGCAGAATAAACAGAAAGTCGTTAGTAGAGAAAAGTTAATGGAAAGTTTATGGAAAAGTGATTTATTTGTTGATGAAAATACCCTTACTGTTAATATAAATAGATTAAGAAAAAAACTTAATTCTTATGGATTAACTGATTTTATTAAAACGAAATTTGGAGTAGGATATATTGTCGAGTAATTATCTTAAAGTTTATCTTAATGAACATAAATATTTCTATCTTATAGTTCTTCTCTTAAGCTTTTTATTTATTCTCTATAATTTTTTATTTCAAATTCCTTTTATAATAACAATTTATTGGTTAATAATAGAATTTATTTTGATACTAATCATTTCTCTTTTCGATTATTCATTTCGAAAGAAAAAATATTTAAAACTAAAAAGCCTGTTAGAATTATCAAATTTAGATTTATATGAACAACTTAAAATCATTAATTTTAAATCAAGTGAAGAAAATGAGTTAATTAAAATTATTAATCAGCTAAATTCGCAACTTATTGAATTAATCGATTTAAATAATAAAAAATATAGTGAAATTAATGATTATATTTTAACTTGGCTTCATCAGATAAAACTTCCAATAACTGCTATTAGATTATTAATAGAAGATGAAGATACAACTTTATCAAGAGAGATAAAATCTGAAGTATTCCGAATTGAATTATATATTGAAATGATCTTAACTTACTTTCAATTAAATTCTCCTACTACAGATTATATTTTTGAAAAAGTTGATTTAAAAGGATTAATACAAGAAGAAATAAAGAAGTTTTCATCTGAGTTTATTAAAAGAGGTTTATCAGTTGAAATTGATATAGACTCGACTGAAATTATTATTGATCAAAAATGGCTTTGTTTTATTTTAGATCAACTATTATCTAATGCCTTAAAATATACCTTTAAAGGAAAGATAAAAATTTCTTTTTCAAATAATCAGCTTAAAATTACAGATACAGGAATAGGAATTAATTCTTCTGATCTTCCCAGAATTTTTGAAAGAGGTTACACCGGGTATAACGGAAGAACTAATAAAAAAGCTAGCGGTCTCGGACTCTATTTGACTAAACAAGTTTGTCTTAATTTAGAAATACCAATAGCTATTAGTTCCGAATTAAATAAGGGAACTGAAGTTATTCTAAATTTTGATAGGTTAATTTATAAAAATTTTATTTCTTTTGATTAAATATTACAGAAATGTAAGATTTATCCTTTAAACTGTTAGGTAAATCAATGTTTTATTATTAATAGAGATTTTAAAATAAAACCATCAAAGGAGGTTAATATGAGCTTATTAAACGTAGAAAATTTAAAGAAAACTTATATACCGCGATTTGGTGGTTCAAAAGTTGAAGCACTCAAAGATGTTAATTTCTCAGTAGAACCAGGAGAATTTATTGCAATAATGGGGGAGTCAGGTAGCGGAAAAACTACTCTACTTAATATTTTAGCTACTTTAGATAATCCAACAGCGGGCCAGGTTTATTTAAATGGACAAAATTTAAATGAAATAAAATCAAAACAACTTTCTGATTTCAGGAGAGATAATTTAGGTTTTGTTTTTCAAGATTTTAATCTATTAGATACTTTTACTGTAGAAGATAATATTCTCTTACCGCTTGTCTTACGAGGTGAGAAATATAATCAAATGAGAGAAAAACTTTTGGATGTTTCTCTAAAACTTGGTATTAATGATCTTTTAAAAAAGTATCCTTATGAAGTTTCAGGTGGTCAAAAACAAAGAGTAGCTGTAGCTAGAGCTTTAATAACTAATCCATATTTAATTTTAGCTGATGAACCAACTGGCGCTCTAGATTCAAAATCTTCAGATGAATTATTAGATCTTTTTAGTAAAATTAATGAAATAGGACAAACTATTTTAATGGTTACTCATTCTGTTAAAGCCGCTAGTAAAGCTCAAAGAGTATTATTTATTAAAGATGGTAAAGTTTTTCATCAGATACATAAAGGAAATAATTCAGATCATGATCTATATCAAAAGATTTCAGATACTCTAGTTATGCTAAGTAAGGAGAGTGAAAATGCCAATCAATTATTATCCTAAATTAGCATTTGATAGTATTAAAAAGAATAAACAGCTTTATATTCCGTATATTATTACTTGTATCTTAATGATTACCATTTACTATATAATTTCTTTTTTAATTAATTCTGGATCTTTGAGTTACTTACCAGGATATACAGTATTAACTTCAATGCTAGGACTAGGATCCTTTATTATTGTTATATTCTCTATTATTTTTTTGTTTTATACGAATTCGTTCTTAATGAAACGGAGAAAAAAGGAATTTGGCCTATATAGCATTTTAGGTCTTAATAAAGTTAATATTACATTAATTTTATTCTGGGAATCATTAATAATTGCTTTTATTTCTTTATTTACAGGAATTATTCTGGGGATTTTATTTTCCAAGCTTTTTGAATTAGGATTATATAATATTCTATCAACAGACATTAATCTAACTTTTTCAATTTCAATTGAATCTATTATTTCAACTATTGGTTTTTATGGTTTAGTTTTTTTACTGTTATTTTTTAAGATGTGGATTCAAATTAATTCTTTACGGATCTCTCAACTTATCTCGAGTGAAAATACAGGAGAAAAACCGCCAAAAGGAAACTGGATATTAGCCGTTTTAGGAATTCTTTGCTTAGGTATTGGTTATTATATTGCTTTAACTTTAAAAAGTCCCTTAGACGCTTTAGTCTTTTTCTTTATAGCTGCCTTATTTGTAATTTTTGGAACTTATCTATTATTAATATCTGGATCTGTTTTATTATGTAGATTACTTAAAAAGAATAAGAAATATTATTATAAATTAAACCATTTTATTTCCGTTTCTTCTATGGCTTATAGAATGAAAAGAAATGGAGCTGGCTTAGCTTCAATATGCATTCTTTCAACAATGGTTTTAGTTATTCTATGTACAACAGTTTGTTTATATATTGGAGCAGAAGATGCTTTAAATACAAGATATCCAAAGCAAATAAACATTACTTTAGATTTAGACAGCTTAAATGATTTAAACCAGGAAAATTTTAATTTTATTAATAACTATATACTAGATATCGTTCATAGAGAAAGTGCAGAAGTTCTAGATAGAGCTAGTTATTTTGAAGCTGAGTCTTATGCTTTTAGAGATGAAAATACTTTAACTTTTGATAATAGAACATTAGAAAGTATTAACGGAAATGAAGTAAGTTCTTTTGTTAATGTTAACTTTATAAGCTTATCTGATTATAACCAGTATACCAGGAGTAAATTGGAATTAAATAATAATGAAATTTACTTATTTACTCTTAATGATACTGGAAGAGATTTTAATAGAGAGTTTAAAACGATTACATTAAAAGGTCTAGGTACTTTTAATGTAAAAGGTTATTTAGATAATATGTTTAATACTTCTGATGAAGCAGTTATGATGGTTCCAACTATTTTTATTGTTGTTAAGAATCCGGAAAGTATTATAAATAACTTAAATGGTAATTCTTTATTAAATTTCTATTATAAATATGAAAGTAATTTTAATCTGGGAGTTGATAAAGATAAACAACAGCAAATAAATGAAAAAATTAATGAGGCATTAGATAACCCAGATTTTCGAACCCAAGCAGGGATTACCTATTCAATGAGTGAGAGTCGGGAAGCAAATAGAGAAGATGTATTAGTAATTTACGGAGGTTTATTTTATTTAGGTTTTATTCTAAGTATCATTTTTATTTTTGCAACAGTCCTAATTATTTATTATAAGCAGATATCTGAAGGCTTTGAAGATCAGTCAAGATTTAAGACTATGATAAATATTGGATTATCTAATAAACAGATTAAGAAAACAATTAACTCTCAATTATTAACGATTTTCTTTCTTCCTTTAGGTTTATCTATTCTTAATTTAGCTTTTGCTTATCCTGCTATAAAAAAATTATTATTAGCTTTTAACTTTAATAATTCAAAATTATTCTTAATAACTACTATTTGTAGTATATTAATTTTTTCTTTATTTTATGGGGTAGTTTATAAATTAACGTCAAATGAATATTATAAAATAGTAACATAGGCGGATCTATTAATCCGCCTTAATATCTTCAAAAATAAAATGTCATATAATCCTTGTTATACGACATTTTATTCAGGATTTGAATTTGAGTTTCCGGAAAAGAAATTTATTATGGTATTAAAGAAATTTTGGAGACCCTGCATTATATTACTCATGAAATTAGAACCGGCTTCTGAATTAACATAATCTTTAATTTGATTATAGATATTTTCTGCCTGATCTCTAACAGCATTTGGATCTATATCTATCTGTTGAACATTTTTCATTAATTCAACAATTTGAGTTTTTGTTTCAGGTGTTAATTCTAAATTCATTTGAGTACTTAAATCATCTAAAGCCTGATAAATCTCTTCTTCTGAATAGTCATTTGTTAACACTTGTTGTTTTAATGAAGCTACCAATTCAGCGGCTTTATCTTGACCAACTTCATCTGCTACATCTTGTGTGGTAACCAATTCTTCATTAGCTACATTCGCATTGGTATCATTAATAACTTCTCCTGTCATTGTTTCATACGCTTGTATTGCGGCTACTAAAGCTGCAGTTCCAGAAATTGGATATGGTCCAACAGCTTTCATATCAACATTTTTTAGTCCAGCTGTTATTAAGGCATT
>CANQNI010000128.1 GCA_947625175.1 uncultured Eubacteriaceae bacterium
ATGTTCAAATAGGAACAGAAATTGAAATTAACGAATAAAAGGAAATATTAAGTGAAACGATTAATTTTATGTTTAACAATTTGTTTAGGATTACTATTAGTTTTATCCGGATGCGGAACTAATGATGAAAGTACTTCTAATGATAAAACTATAACTGGTGTCTGGACAAATGAAGATCCTCAGAGCCAGGATGCAACAAATATAATCACCTTAGATGTTAGTAGTGATACTGATTATGAACTTCAGATTACCAGAAATATTCTAGAAGATAATCTTCAAAATACAACTACTATTGTTAATGGAACCTATGAAGATGATGGTTCAGAACTCAAATTAAAGGTAGATAAAGTAGAAGGCAATCAGTCTAATGATTCCATTAAAAGTGGAGATACTCTAACACTTGGATATACTTTAGCTGGGGATTCAGAAAAACTTACTATTACAGGTTTAGAAAAATCATTTCCAGACTTGCCTGAATCGATAGATTTGAGTAGAAATAACGACAGCAATTAATTCCTTTAATTTTAGGAATAAACCTCTTAACATATTTGCTTCTTAAAAATCGGCTGGATTTATAGTATAAATAAAATATTATAAGACCAGCCGATTTATTTTAATTCTTTTAAAACTTTACCAATATCTTCACTGATTCCCATTGATTGTTTCATTATTTCTTTTGGAATTAAAACTTTAGATTGATTTATTCAGACGTAAGAAGCTTTTGGATTCACTAAAGTCATTCTTAAAAATGAATATTTAATAATTTCTGGCGTATTAAACCAACCTCAAGTTCCAGATAGAGAACTTTTTATTTTTATGATTTTTTAAAATTTATGATAACACTGACCTGCTTGATGAAAATTTCGTCTTCAACAAAGGTTTGATCAGCTCTTAAGTTCATTGTTATTAGATCTTCACATTTAAGACAATAAGAATCTAATCGCTGTGGTGTTCAGAAAAAGAGAAAGCAGAAACTACTGGACAGTGAATCCCAATTCAGGACGTTAAAATTCAAATAGTTTCTGTTATTCTTAATTTTCATAAAAGCCCATTAAGTTGGGCTTTAGTACTTTACTATTTTACGAGTAATTTTATCGCCAATTTTGCCTATTAAAGCATTTTTATCCGACATTATTGATAAATAGGCATTTTTGGGGCGATAAAATTACTAATCTTTAACAAAATCTTTTTATTAAATAAATTAAACTTTTTCTAAATCAATTTAAGGTGATACAAGTGAATATATTCGTTTATTTCCTACTTTTTGAAATTTAACTTTACCTGAATCAATTAAAATTTTAATTTTTTTATAGAAGGTTGAACGTTTCAAATTTAAATCTTTTATTAATTGGTTTCCAGTTACTTCTTTATGAACGTCTATAAAGTGAACGATTTTCTTTAAGGTTTCGTCCTCAAAAGATTGAGTTAACTGAGCATCTCGTTTATTTTCTCTTTTATTCCTATTTTGATTCGGTAAAGACAATTTAAAAGAATTTGGCGTAATATTCAGTTTAGGAATTTTTTCAGTTTCCGAATATAAATCAAAAATTCGTCGTAATCCTGTTCCGAATGATTCAATAAACTCTAAGCGAAACATTATATTAGCTAAATTGGGGTTTCTAGTTATCGAAATACCATTTAAAATATCATTAACCTCTAATCCGTTAACAATTCCACCTAAAGAAATGATTTCTATTTCTTCCTGATTAATATTAACAATATTACTAGATTCAAGATCATAATCCCGATGGATTAAAGCATTTAATACTGCCTCTCTTATAGCAAATTCAGGATAATCATATTTTTCTTCACGCTGCCAATCCTTAATATTAAAATCAAAACGATTTAATAATGAGATATATTCAACAATCTCCTGTAATTGTTTCAAAATTGAACCAGTAAATTCTTTTCGAGATATAAAATTTGTATTACTTAAATTATTAAATACAGCTACTTTAAACGTATAAGGATTCTGATCCGAAATTAATAATGCTAAATTAGTAAATAAGTCAGTTTTTTCCTGAATTAATCCTAGATTTCTGAATTTTGATTTAAAAGGAAGTTCATGTGCTTTAAAAACTTTTTCTGCTTCGTTAAATGTTAAATTTTGATTAGATGACCTTAGAATTTCAAATCGGTTTCCATCAGAATTGCGTAACATTCTTTTAATTTCTTCTGCAGTGGCTGGATACGTTGCCACACCTTTTCTAACATAAACTCCTTTTGAATTTAAACCTTTAGAAGTTAAATAGTATGGCTTATTCTCCCCTTCTTCTACAGTTACCTCAATTATTTCATTATTCTTTTTTTCTGTATTTAATAAGTAAGTAGGATCTGGGCTAAAAGAATCTCTTAAAGCATTAGTTACTTGATTGTATAATTTATTTAAATCTTTCGAATAAGAAGGATTTCCATTATCATTTACTCCAAATAAAACTTTTCCCCCTTCTGTATTTAAAAAAGCATTTATATCTTTAAGTGAACGACTATTATATTCTTGTTTAAATTCTAAATTTTAATCTTCTTTACTATATTTTCCCATAATTATCTCTATTAATTTTTTATAAAGATAAAATAGATAATCTATAAACGATCTATAGACTGTCTATAGTTTGTCTATAATATAGACTATCACACTTTTAATTGCTTAATAATGATAATAAAAAATAAATAATAAATAAATTAGTGCAAATTTTAATAATTGTAGATGGAATAAAAATTAGAATTTTCAGTTTTCCTATCTAATCTCCTTAGCCCAGTTAAAATTAAATACAACTAATTCTTTCTTTTATTCTTTAAATATTAATTGAATTTGATAAACTTAAATAAGTAACTTTATAAGGATAGTTAATGAATTATTTAAAATATTTAGTAGAAGAAATTCCTACTACAGTTATAGCTACAGTAGATGATATTAGTCAACCAGTAACTTCAGCTATTGATATTACCGGCTGTACCGATCAAAGTTTATTATTTATAGTAGAAAAGAATAAAGGACTATATAACCGTTTGAAACTTCAACGAGTTCTTTCTCTAACTGGAATAAAACAAAACAGTCCAACAGAATCCCATATAATTACTATTCGAGGAATGGCTCAAGATATTGGATCTGAACTGGTAGCAAAGCTTATTCAAGATAATCCGTATATGAAAGATCTCTTCCCTACCAAGAATAGTCAGGATTTACTCACAGTTTTTGAAATATTTGATGGAATAGGTGAATATATTTACTTAAATAAAGATAAAGTTGTAAAAGACAATTTTAATTTTCAAAAATATAAAATCGATTAATTAGAAATTTGGATATATTACTTTTCTAATTGTCTCGAAGAATTTTAAAATATTTTTTAAATGCTTTATAAAAATTCCCTGTACTGTTAAATCCAATAATAGAAGCTACTTCCTTAATACTAAGATCGGTTCTGGTTAGAAGTAGCTCAGCTTTTTTCATTCTCTCTTTTAGTACTATTTCTGAAAAAGATTCTCCTGTTTACTTTCTTATTAAATTTGATATGTAATTTAGATGATAAGAAAATTCATCCGCAATAGCTCTTAAGGTTACTGTTTTAATATTAGATTCAATAAACTGGATAATTCTATCAACTAAAGTTAACTCAATTTCCTTAGCTTTTTGTATTTCAACTTGCTGATTAATATACATTAAGATAGATAAAGTTAGTGCTTTTAAAATAGCTTGAGTATTTTTACTTTTATTAGTATATTCACTAACAGAAATTTCAATTAATTTCTTTATAGGATGGTTCTTTGGAAAACTTACATGAATACTGTTTTCTGATAAACTATTATTCTCTGGTTCTAAAACAAACTGAAATAATCTTTGGGCAGATGTTAATGAAGGTAAATATTCTTTAAAGAATACATGCTTTCTTATTAAGAATCCAATTATAATTATTTCTTTCTTTGAATCAGAATCACCTATTAGAGCATACCCAATAAAAGGTTGACCAATATAGCAATCATTTTCATTAATATTAATTCTATTATCAGAAGTAGTACTTAAAACTTCAAAATTATTTCGATAGCCAAAATTAATAAAGAAAAAATTCTGTCGATGAAATACCTCTTTAAAATGATTAGATTTGAGAACACAAACCATGATATCTTCATTTTCATCTCCGGGCCAATAGGAAACGATTTCTTTTTTTCCATTTATTTCTTCTTCTTTAAAATCCCAATTTAAATTTTGAAAATTGAATTCCTAATTTTTCTAAATCTTTTTTATCATAAATAACCTTCTATTTAATCTTAACATTTATACTATTAATTCTTAAGATTTACGGTTATAAAAATATTTAAATTATTTTTAAATCGAATCAGACAAAGAAAATTTGAAGATTAAGAATTTAAGATGGAGGGATCGTGATGACAGAATTAGAAAAATTAAAAGCTGGATTATTCTATAATATGGATAATGAAGAGGTAAATAATAGAAAACTTACTGCTTTAAAAAATTCACAGGAGCTTAATAAAATTGAAACAAGCGATAATGAAACATTAATTAAAGCTATAAAGAATTTATTTGGCTCTGTCGGTAAAAATCCATTTGTAGCCCCTGTCTTCAACTGCGATTATGGAAAAAACATTTTCGTTGGGGATAACTTTCTGACTAATTACAATGTTACTATTTTAGATATAGGAGAAGTTCGTATTGGTAACAATGTTATGATTGGTCCGGGAACTTTAATTACCACAGTCAATCATCCTATAGATCCAAAAGGAAGAAGAGAGAGATTAGGACAACAATCTCCTGTTAAAATAGGAAACGATGTCTGGATTGGTGGTAATTGTGTTATTTTACCTGGTGTTACAATTGGAAATAATGTGATTATAGCCGCAGGGGCCGTTGTT
>CANQNI010000129.1 GCA_947625175.1 uncultured Eubacteriaceae bacterium
TCTTGATGAGCCAAGTGTGATTATAACCCGCTATCCATGTGCTCTAAAACGCTTTAGTCAACAGGATAAAGAAGAATTTAATGGTGCTTTTACAAAAAAATGTTACGTTGATACAGATGTTTGTGTTGGCTGTAAAATGTGCTTAAAATCTGGTTGTCCTGCTCTAGCATTTAATCTGTTCGAAGAAAAGAAATCCGGTATTCTCGAAGATAGTTGTATGGGTTGTGAAGTTTGTCTTCAAATTTGTCCAGTTCATGCTATAAAGATAAAAGAAGAATCAAAAAATGAAAACGCATAATATTTTATTAACTGGTGTTGGTGGACAGGGAACCATAACAGCAGCAAGACTTTTGACTCAAGGATTAATGGAAGAAGGTTATGATGTTAAGATGAGTGAGATCCACGGAATGAGTCAAAGAGGAGGAACCGTTTTATCCCAGATCAGATATGGTGATGAGGTTCAATCACCAGTTATTGAAAAGGGTACTGCTGATATTATTATTGCTTTTGAAATAATGGAAGCTATGCGCTATCTTGACTATCTTAAACCGGATGGAAAAATTATCATTAATGATACCATAATTTGGCCCCTTCCTGTTATTATCGGAGCTCAGAAATATCCTGAAGATATTATTGAAGATTTAAAAGAAAAAGTAGATGTAACGGTTCTACCAGCAACTGAAATTGCCCGTGAGTTAAATAACCCAAAGGGAATGAATATGATCTTATTGGGTACAATAATAAAAGCAATGAATTTAACTGATATAGATTGGAATGAAATTATTAGAAATAATATGAAACCACAATTTGTCGATCAAAATATCATTGCTTTACAACGTGGTATTGATTTAATTGAAAACTGATAATTTTAAATTCTTTCAAAATAAAGAATGTGAATTTTTTCCTTGCCATAAAATAAAAAACAAAGAAGATTTTAATTGTCTCTTTTGTTTTTGTCCCCTTTATGCCTTGGGAAAAGAATGTGGTGGTAATTTCAGTTACGAAAATTCAGCTGGAATAAAGGATTGTTCCAATTGTACTTTTCCTCATCAACGTGAAAATTACCAGAAAGTATTAGATAAATCAAAAGGCCTGATTGAGCTGGTAAAAGAAAGATGAATACTTTTATTAATATTATCTATATAATTGTTGCTTATCTGGTAGGTAATCTGGATTTTGCCTATATTATTATAAAGTTTAAAAAAGGAACAGATATTAGAAATGAAGGTAGTGGTAATGCCGGTACAGCTAATGTTTTAAGAACTTTTGGAAAGAAACTAGCTATTTTAGTTTTTGTAGGAGATTTTCTAAAAGGTTTACTGGTTATGTTAGTTGGACAGTGGATTGGACTAACCGGATGGTGGTTAATGGGAGCTGGATTAGCTGTTGTGCTTGGACATAACTGGCCTGTTTTCCTTCACTTTAAAGGAGGTAAAGGGGTGGCAACAACAATCGGAGTTTTATGTTCCCAGGGTTTACAAGTTGGGATTTATCCACTTGTTTTAGGATTATCAGTAGCTTTTGTTTCAAAAATGATAGCTTTAGGATCAATAGTAGGTGTTTGTTCTTTTCCAATATTTGAATTTATCTATCGGGGGACTTCTAATATCTATGTTTTAACTCTTGGAATTGCCCTAGCATTTCTTAATGTTTTCCAACACAGATCTAACATTGTCCGCATGATTCAAGGAAAAGAGAATAAAGCTATTAAGAAAAAAGAGAATTAATTCAAAAAAATTAGGCGTATAAACGCCTTTTTTTATTATCTAAAATTAATCATTTCTCATTAAGAACTGCTTAATTGAAAATGAGAAAATTTATTATCACAAAAAATTATAAAAGAAATTTAATCAAAACTTCTAATCGTGTTTAAGATAATTTCTAACGCATTTAAAACCTAACTAACTTTTTTAAAATTTGTTTATCCCTGTTATAATTTATCTACTAACTAAAATAGAGAGAAGAATATTGAATCAAGATAATCATATAATAAAGAGGGTTTTTACTAAAGAATTGGAGAAAAACCCAAACAAGACAGTCTACGACCTATTTGATTGGAAGACTACAGATGTCAAGTTAACTAATTATCAAACGGGCAAGACAATCTTTGAAATGGATAATCTGGAATTTCCAATAGATTATTCACAAAATGCCTGTGATATTATCGCTAGTAAATATTTTAGAAGAAGTGGAATTCCTAATGAAGTAGGGCATGAACGTTCTATGCGTGAAGTAGCTGACCGGATGACACGCTTTTGGGCTGATGCTTTAAAAGATGAAGGTATTATTACTAGTGAAGAAGAGTATCAGATTTTCTATGATGAATTAGTTTATGCCTTATTAAATCAGATGTGGGCTCCAAATTCCCCTCAATGGTTTAATAGTGGTTTAGCTACTAAATATGGAATAACCGGAGAATCTGATGATCTATTTTATTTTGATGAAGAAAAAGGTGAAGTTGTTAAATCTAAAGATAGATATACTCGTTCTCAAACTTCAGCCTGTTTTATTTTATCCATAGAAGATAGACTCTTAGGAAAACATTCTATAACTGATCATTATGTTAGTGAAACTAAACTTTTTAAAGGCGGTTCAGGTGTTGGAACTAATTTTTCTCCATTAAGAGCAGAAGGGGAGAGATTAAAAAGTGGTGGTCAATCCTCAGGTTTAATGAGTTTTTTACTTGGATTAGATCGCAACGCCGGAGCCATTAAGTCTGGTGGAACTACCAGAAGAGCAGCTAAAATGGTTATCGTTGATGTTGATCATCCAGAAATAGAAAACTTTATTGAATGGAAAGCTAAAGAAGAAAAGAAGGTCGAAGCTTTAAGTAAAATGGGTTATGATGCTTCTTTCGAAGGCGAAGCTTATCAGACCGTATCAGGACAAAACTCTAATAATTCAGTTCGGTTAAATAAAGAATTTATGCAGGCAGTCGAAAATTTAGATGTTAATCCTGATAAAACTTATATGCTTAAAGGTAGGGTAGACCCGTTAGTAAATAGGGAAGTTAAAGTAGCTGATGTCTGGAATAAACTCAATTATTGTGCCTGGGAATGTGCTGATCCAGGAATTCAGTTTGATAATACTTATAACGCCTGGCACACTTGTCCAGCTGGACTTGATGGAGATATTGAAAATCCGGAAAATAGAATAAATGCTACTAACCCATGTTCAGAATATGCTTTTTTAGATAATACGGCTTGTAATCTAGCTTCTATCAACATTTACAAATTCCTGGAAGGTAAGAATATCAATGTTCAAAATTATCTTCATTTAATTGGTTTAATACAGTTGGTTTTAGAAGCTTCTATTCATCAGGGACAGTTTCCAACAGAAGATGTAGCTGAAAGATCTTATCTATTTAGAACTACTGGATTAGGACTTTCAAACTATGCATCTTTATTTATGGCATTAGGAATTGCCTATGATTCTTTAATAGCAAGAAATTTAGCTGCTGCTCTAACTGGATTACTTACAGCCCATAGTTACTATGTTTCGGCTCAAATGGCCAGAGAGGTTGGTGCTTTTAAAAAGTATGATATCAATAAACCATATATGGATAGAGTAATCCGTAATCATGCTAGAGTTGCTGGAGCTTTAACGGATGATTTTGAAGAATTAGATTATGAACCGATTAAAATTGATCATGAAGTTTTAAATCAAAATAATTTTACTGAACTTTCAGAAACTATAAAAGATGAATGGAATAAAACCATTGAAGCAGGAAAATACTATGGCTACCGGAATGCTCAGGTAAGTGTTATTGCTCCAACTGGAACTATTTCATTTGCAATGGATTGTGGAGCTACTTCAATTGAACCTTACTATTCGAATCTTGCTTATAAAAAATTAATAGGTGGAGGTTCAATGGAAATAGTAAATCCTGTTCTAGAAACTGCATTAACTAATTTAGATTATAAAGAAGAAGAGATTGAAGGAATTATTGATTATATTTTAGAAAGAGATTCAAATGGAAATTTAGTTCATTATGATTTAAATAATGCACCTTATCTCAAAAAAGAACATATTAAGATCTTTGACACAGCAAATCAAATCTCTCCTGAAGGTCATGTATTAATGGTTTCAGCAGTAACACCCAATATTAGTGGATCAATTTCTAAAACTGTAAATCTTCCTAATTCAGCAACAGTTGAGGATATAAAGAAACTAAATTTATTAGCTTATAAAACTGGAGTAAAAGCTATTGCTTTATACAGAGATGGGAGTAAGTTTAATCAACCTCTAACAAATGGTAAAGTTAAAGATGTTGATGAAACTACTCTTGAAAATATGAGTTATCAGGATTTATTAGATTTTGCCAAATCTAAAATCAATACTAAACCTACCAGAAAAAAACCTGAAGGTATTAGAAACTCCAGAACTCATTCAGCAAAGATAGGAGATATTGAACTCTATATTACTGTTGGTTATTATCCAGATGGTAGTTTATCAGAAATATTTGTTTCAACTGATAAAGACGGAACAGTAGTAAAAGGACTTTTAGCAAGTCTATCAAAAGCAATATCTCATATGCTTCAATATGGAATTGAGCCACAAAATATCGCTACAATGTTAAGGAATCAGAAATATGAACCAGCTGGAACGGTTCAAAGACATCCAAACATTAAATTAGCTACTTCAATTTCTGATTTAATTAGTAAAGTAATCGATATTGAATGTGGAGATTACTCACGCTGTCAGGTTAAACCAGAAGGTTATGTGATTCCAGAAGAACAATTATCCTTTATGAATAACCCAGAACCAGATTTTGATAATGATGATTTTGAACGAGTTTATGGTGAAATCTGTAGTAATTG
>CANQNI010000130.1 GCA_947625175.1 uncultured Eubacteriaceae bacterium
TTCCTGGTTGCCATCGTGGAGAAAGCCAGGGGCGAGAGATAAGTCTGTAACATTAAAAGGAAATACCGCTCAATGAGTTCAAGTAGGAGAAAGATAAACTTATAACCTATTAAGAGAATGGCAATCAGTTCTATTAGTGCTTTTAGAATCGCTGCACCCGGAAAGATCCAGTCTTTGACAATATCAATACTTGACTGGTAGGTGTCATCATTTATCTCCTGGGCCTGAGTCAGAAAGGAGTTAAAAGAGTCTTCAATACTATCATGAAAAACACTCTCCTCATCCCCTACTACATCAAAGGCTTTAAGACCACTCTCTCCTTCAATAATATAAAAAGGGGTAGCAAACGTTCTAAAAATCCAGTTCATGGCACTCATGGAATAAAGAATGAGTAGAGCTGCCAGCGCTGCCCTGATAAAGACAATAACAGGACTGTCTTTTTCCCCATAGGATCCTTCCCCCAGGATAGAGCGCAAAAGGGAGAAAAGGACCAGGACAAACAGGAGTATTAATCCTAAAATCTTAAAAGCAGTGACAAAGTCTTCGAGGCTGGGAAAGTAGACATTAATCAGGTCAGGGGTTAGACCGAGTGGAAGGATGAGCTCTTTGACAATAAAAGAAAGACCAGAGATGACTAGTTGGAGAATAGCATTAATAAACTGTTGTAAAAACCAGGAAATAAGCTACATCCCTCCATATCCGCCGGCATTAAAGATATCATCTGGCGTATTAGAACCCGTCAGATTAAAGATCTTAAAGATGAGATAGGCAAAGACGTTAATTAAAATCCAGCTGCCTACAGCTGTAATAATTGCTTTAACATGATTGCGTCTGGCCTGTTCATCACCGGCATTTATAATAATCAAGATCAGATGAAATACACAAACCGTTGTTACAAAGCCTAGGGATAAATAAACAAAATCGAGATATAAGTCATTGGTAAGTGAAGTAATAACTGTAATAATTTTATCCCCCTGGGCTGCCAAGGTTACTTGCTGGGACAGATAAAGTATAGTCCCAAGTAATGAAGCTGTTTTCGTTAATCTGTTTCTAATTCTAGTAATTCCCTCCTATAATAGTACAAGTGTAAAAGCCAGAATACCAACTATGAGCAGTACGACAACTAGTAGTATTAGACCGATATTTTTCTCTTGTTTTACTTTGACCTTTTCAATATGGGTTTTAACCGGGTCAAAATAATGATCGTTATCCTTCTCTATTAAATTTAATTTATGATTATAGAGTAGCCAGGAAAGCCCTGGTCTACTCTTGGTTTTAATTTTTCCTATTTAATCCTCCTTTATTATTTTATTTAATTGCTTTCTTATGGGTTCATAAGATAAGTTTTCAAGTCCGGCTAGAATTATATGAACCCTCCTACCTGAGTCTAAACTCCGGATTAGATGACACGCCTGAATGCTGTTCACGCCAGTCGTTTTAAGACCACTACTGTAGGTAGGCGTAAGTGTTAAAACTTCTTCAGTTACTTCATAAGACTGTTTCTTAAAACTTCTTAAAATCGTGGTATTAATTGTGCTTCCTTCTTCTTCTAAGGCTTTGCTTAAATTTGAGTCCCCATAAATGGAATCTGGTAAATTAAAGAGTGTTTTTGGTCTTTCTTCCTGATAAATTATTATTTTAGAGCCGTAGAATATATCACCACTGGCTCTTTTCGGGAAAAGAACCAGACAATTGTCTGCTACCTCTCTCTTATTAAAACTATCAGGAACATAAAGACTAAAGTCTCTAAAATCTAATTTCCTGTTAACACTTAAATCATCCGGATTTAAACTTCCGGTATATTTAACCTCTTCTATACTGGCAGCAAAGTTTTTTAGAAACTCAAAATCTATTCTTTCTTCTGAGATCATTCCTACTGCCAGCGCTCTGCCGGATAAGGTAAAGTTTAGATAACCCGAATTAAACGTTGTACCACCGCCCGTACTAATTGTTTCGGATTCGATTAAAATATTTTTATCCCCTAAAGTCTCACTTGTTAGACCACCAGTAAAGTCATAAAGCATTGTTTTGTAACTTTGTCCTGAGTGGCTAAATTCGAGTGTTTCTTTCTGACCTCTTAGAGCCTCAAAGGCTTTAAGGCTTTCCCTGTAAAACCTGTCCGTTTCTCCTAAAATAATTAGTGTAGTTTTGTTACCTTCCATTAAACGGGTATAATTTTTATTAGTGGTATAACCGGAAGGGAGTTTAAAGGCAATGCCTAAATTATCATCAACAAGATAGCCCCGATTGACTAAATCTTCTTTATTGGTTGGGTAGTTCTTGGGCTCTGTCTGTGTTTTTGATTTAATATTTAAATAACCCCTTTCCGGAATCTTTTCCTTTATTAGTGGTATTAAGAGACAGACCATAATTACAGGTAGAATTAACAACACACATCGTTTGACTTTAGATAAATCCGGCAATCTCCTTTTCAATTTCACTATGATTTTCTTCTTGGTTTCTTCTTACCTGGCTAATAAAATTCTGTTCTGATAAAACCGGAAACCTTAAGTTTCCTCCATAAACTTTAACCCCTCTTCCCTTGACGATAACGGGCGACTTTAAGCTAATACCTTCATAAAGGATACCGTTTTGATCCGGAATCATCGGAAAGACGATCTGGCTTAAACGCTCATTTAGACTTTCAAGTTCCACTTCTGGTGAAGGAAAGAATCCTTTCTCCGTTTGACCAAGTTTAAAGGCTGCCGGGTTTTGTGAAAGCCAGACTTTAGTTAAACTCAAAACTCCAAGTCTTGAGAGGTAACAAATTGGAATCACCTGGGTTCCCGAGATACAGACTAAAAGGGTTGCCAGGGGAAACTGGTTGTAAACTCCGCTATTAACCTGAGTGACATGAGTGTATCTTTTAAGCTTTCTGATAAAACCTCTCGTTGATAAAGCATGCCGGCTACTAAAGATCTGGTGTTCTTTATGGAGTGTCCATAGAATTTTGCCAAGCTTAATTAAAATAATGATTAAAATTAAACCGATACCAAAGGTAATTAGTACTGATATCAAATGGATTAATAAACTTCTAAATCCGATTTCAAAATTTTTAAAACTGTTGAGTGCTTCTGTTATCCCTATTCTCCTCCTTAAGCTGCCAGTGGCTCATTTAAATCCAGGTAATTGGACTGGTTTAAAGTTTCTTGAAGATACTCCATATAACGGCGTTTAAGTTCGTATTCAAACAATTCCCTAAAATCTAGGGTCGAACGGATACGGTACCTACCGACTTTAGCCATGACATTAACCTGGTCATTTTTATTGACCGAAAGAATCGTAATTCTTATTTTCTTTGGCGGTTCATACTCACAGTCAATAACCGGATGGTTATTTATCTGGTCGCGACGTATAAAATAACTGCGTTTTAGAAAGTATCTCTTTAGGTTTTCCGGTGACTTATGTTCTAAAATCTGATTAAAACAGGCATTATCATAAGTTAAAGGCTTTGGATGTTCCCCTTTGGTCACCAGGCAAAACCCGTTGTAATTAAAATAACAGTTCCTGCAAGGACAATTGTTTTCTTTATAATACGTATTGTCATAATATGGAGTGGTTCGATCTTTTCTTTTTTCTCTTCTCAATTAAGACCTCCACATGATAATTTATTTACAAAAAAATTCATATTACTTTAAATATTCCTCCTAACGTTTTAAGCGGTTCAGAAAGATAGACCAGATAGTAGCCTGGTTCAAGTCCTTCTGTTTCAATCACGCCATAACCTTCTTCTGTATATTTAAGTTCCGGCTCACTTACAGGGGCTTCCATGGTTAAAGTTAAGACCTCTGTATCAGCCGGAAGCGTTACTTTGGTTTCTATCGTTCCTTTAAAGAATGCCACATCATAAAAACTGTCCTGGTTTAAATTCTTAATGAGTCCTGCCTGACTCACTGAGTCTGCTTTAAGGACTGAACTGCCTACTGATAAAACTTTACTCTGGTTAAGTCCTGATACTTCTTTTAGGGCTTCTTCGCTTTTACTTCCTTTAATTACGCCATCCACATCCCTTAAACTAAAGCTATCCCCGTTTCGCTCTAGTTTTAAGCCAAGGCTGTAGCCATCCTCTCTTAAAGGCACGAGCATAACCGGTGTCTCCAAGGATGATTTACACTTAAGAATTAGTTCTTCCCCCTCTGAAATTTCCGGCAGATGTTCCCTATCCTCCGGGACCAGGGTAAAACTTACCTCATTATTGGCATAAAGTCTGGTTATAAGTTCACTCGAAACCTCAGTTGGTGTAACTACTGGTGTACATATCCCGTCTGAAAGAATGTAGAAGCCATCCTGTTTGTCTAAAATTTGGCCGACTTCAAACGGATCCTTTGTATTATCCTGAGGCAAACATCCGGTCATTAGAGGGAGTATAAAAAGAAGCGGGACGACTTTAATCAAGGTCTTTATCACTTACGACCTCCCTGAGTTTTTGTAAAACCCTGTAACAACTGACTCTCCCGATAATATAAAAGAGCAGGGCTGTAATAATAAAGGTAAGAAAGACCGTAATGAGTAGCTCGTCCGGGGTTATCTCTCTCACTCTACTTACATCAGTTTCTTTAATCTCTCCTTCTATAATTTTTAGTTTAAGGGGTGAAGTAAGACCGTTATAGGTTAGACTTCCCTGACCGGTTGAATCAACCGTAGTAGTAGCAAGCTGGCTGCCGCTTAAATCTTCCAGGATAATTTCAGCATTAGATAAACTACCTGGAACGGTAAAGTCAATCTGGACTGGAACCGTTATTGGTGGCAGAGCCTCTCCCTCAGGACTTTCTCCTTCTGCACAAACCGGAAAGGTAGAACTTAAGAGTAAAAAAAGGA
>CANQNI010000131.1 GCA_947625175.1 uncultured Eubacteriaceae bacterium
GTATCAGCTCGTACGTTAGCTACTCAGGCACTTTCTATTTTTGGAGACCATATGGATGTTATGGCCTGTCGTGCTACAGGTTTTGCTATGTTAGCAACTGGAAGTGTACAAGAAGTTATGGATTTAGCTGGCTTAGCTCATTTAGCAGCTATTAAATCTAGAGTTCCTTTCTTACATTTCTTCGATGGCTTTAGAACATCTCACGAAATTCAAAAAGTAGAAGTAATGGATTATGAAGATCTTAAGAATATGGTTGACTGGAAAGCTATTCAGGATTTCAGAGATCGTGCATTAAATCCTGAACATCCAGTAACTCGTGGTACAGCTGAAAATGGTGATGTTTATTTCCAGGCACGTGAATCAAGTAATCCATTCTACGATGCTCTACCAGGTATTGTTGTAGATTATATGAAACAGATCTCAGATATTACCGGTAGAGAATATCATCCATTTAATTATTATGGCGATCCTGAAGCTGAAAGTATCATTATAGCAATGGGCTCTGTTACAGATACAATTGAACAGGTTGTTGACTATCTCAATAAGCAAGGAAGAAAAGTTGGTGTAGTTAAAGTTCATTTATATCGTCCATTTGTTAATGAATACTTACAGGAAGTCATTCCAAAATCAGTTAAGAAAATTACAGTCCTAGACCGGACAAAAGAACCAGGTGCTAATGGTGAACCTTTATACTTAGATGTTCAATCAGCTTTATTTGGGCTTGAAGATGCTCCTGCTGTATATGGCGGTCGCTATGGATTATCTTCTAAGAATACTACCCCAGGTATGATGTTAGCTGTATTTGATAATATGGATCAGCCTGCTGATAAGATTAAGAATCACTTTACAGTTGGTATTGATGATGATGTTACTCATTTAAGCTTACCTTACACCGAAATTGATGTAGAACCTAAAGAAATTACCTGCTGTAAATTCTGGGGTCTTGGTTCTGATGGTACTGTTGGTGCTAATAAGAGTGCTATTAAGATCATTGGTGATAATACTGATCTATATGCTCAGGGTTATTTTGATTATGACTCTAAGAAATCTGGTGGAATTACCGTTTCTCATTTAAGATTTGGTTCGGTTCCAATTAAGAGTCCATATTTAATTGTTAACTCAGACTTTATCTCATGTTCAACTGAATCATACGTATATAAATATGATTTACTTAAAGGTCTTAAAAAAGGTGGAACTTTCTTATTAAATACAGTATGGACACCTGAAGAACTTGATAAAGTACTTCCTGGACATATTAAACGTTATATTGCTAATAACGATATTAATTTCTATATTATAAACGCTACTAAGATAGCTGAAGAAATTGGTTTAGGTCGTAGAACTAATACCATTATGCAATCAGCCTTCTTTAAATTAGCTGATATTATTCCAATTGAAGAAGCAGTTAAATTCTCTAAAGCCAGCATTCAAAAGACTTATGGTAATAAGGGAGAAGATATAGTTCAAATGAACTATCGAGCTGTAGACGCCGGAATTGAAGATGAAAATCTGGTTAAAATTGACGTTCCTGATTCCTGGAAAGATGCACCAGATATTGAAGTAGAAGAAAAAGAAGTTCCAAGATTCATCAAACAGATTCTAGAACCTGTTGATCGTTTTGAAGGGGATGAAGTTCCTGTTTCTGCATTTAATGGTATTGAAGACGGAACATTCCCATCTGGTACTTCAAGATACGAAAAACGTGGCGTTGCTGTAAATGTTCCTGAATGGATTCCTGAAAATTGTATTCAATGTAATCAGTGTTCATTCGTATGTCCACATGCCGCTATTCGTCCATTCTTATTAGATGAAGAAGAAGCTAAAAATAAACCAGAAAACTTTAAAACACTAAAACCAGTTGGAAAACAATTAGAAGGTCTTGAATATAGAATTCAGGTTGATACTTTAGACTGTGTAGGTTGTGGAAATTGTGCAGCTACTTGTCCGGCCAAGAACAAGGCTCTAGTTATGAAGCCAATTCATACACAAGAAGAACAGATTGAAAATTGGGATTATGCTGTTGATAAAGTAAAAGTAAAAGATAATCTCATGAACAAATATACCTTAAAAGGTAGTCAATTCTGTCAGCCATTACTTGAATTCTCAGGCGCTTGTGCAGGTTGTGGTGAAACTCCTTACATTAAAACCATTACCCAACTATTTGGAGACAGAATGATGGTAGCTAATGCTACTGGTTGTTCTTCAATTTGGGCAGGTTCATGTCCTTCAACAGCTTACTGTTCTAATCAAGAAGGTAAAGGTCCAGCTTGGGCTAATTCACTGTTTGAAGATAATGCTGAATATGGATTTGGTATGTTACTTGCTACCAATAAGATTCGTGATACTATTGAAAGCTATCTCAAACAAATTCTTGAAAAAGGTGATCCTACAGAAGAACTCAAAGCTGCTGCTACTGAATGGATAGAAAATAAGGATGAAGGAGATGCCTCTAAAGAAGCATCTAAGAAACTAAAAGAAGCCCTTAAAGGTTTTGAAGTAAATGATAAAGATCTAAAAGAAAAATTACAGTTCGTCAAAGATAATGAAGATCATTATGTAAAGAAATCTGTCTGGGCCTTTGGTGGTGACGGATGGGCTTATGATATTGGTTATGGCGGACTTGATCAGGCTTTATCTGCAGATAAAGATATTAATATCTTTGTTCTTGATACCGAAGTATATTCTAATACTGGTGGTCAGGCTTCTAAAGCTACTCCAGTTGGTGCGGTTGCACAATTTGCTGCTGGTGGAGAAAGAATTAAGAAAAAAGATCTCGGCTTAATGGCAACCACTTATGGTTATGTTTATGTAGCTCAGGTTGCTTTAGGTGCTGATAAGAATCAATTACTCAAAGTTCTAAAAGAAGCTGAAAATTATCATGGTCCTTCATTAATTATTGGTTATGCTCCGTGTATTAACCATGGTATACGTGGTGGAATGGCTAGAACACCGCAACATCAGGATGAAGCTGTTAAATGTGGCTACTGGCATATTTGGCATTATAATCCAGAACTAGCTAAAGAAGGTAAGAATCCATTTGTATTAGACTTTAATAGACCTGATTTCAGTAAATTCCAAGACTTTATTAATACTGAAGTTAGATATACTTCATTACGTAAAGTTGAACCTGAAATTGCTGATAAACTTTATCAGGAAGCTCAAAAGAATGCTGAAGCTCGTTATCAGGGTTACGTCGAACTTGCAAATAAAGATTTCTAAAATAATATAGAGGGTATTTCTTCTTAAAAAAGAAGGAATACTCCTTTTTTACGACCAATTTTTTATTAAATTTTAAAAAAATAAAAAAATTTTAAAATTATTTCTAAAATGTAACAAAAGCTATGCTATAATGTATCCAGATTGAAAAAGGTATTATGAAAGTATTTAAAAGAGTTTTAATTATTTTAGTAGTTTTGTATATAAACATTTCTACTGTATTTGCATTAGAAGATTCTAATTTAAATTACAAAGCTTATATACAAAGTTATGGATGGTTAAATCCGGTTCTAAATAATGAAACCGCCGGTACAGTAGGTCTTGGTAAAAACCTGGAAGCTTTTACTATTAATTCAGATTTAGGTACTATATCTTATTCAAGCCATGTTTCAAAACAGGGATGGCAGGATACAAAGACGAATGGGGAGTTATCAGGAACTCAAGATCAAAACCTTCCTATTGAAGCTATCAAGATTCAATTAGACGAAAATTTAAGTAACCAATATGATATCTATTATAGAGTTCATTGTGCTAATTTAGGTTGGCTTGATTGGGCTAAGAATGGACAAGAAGCAGGAACAACTGGTTTAGCAATTCCAGTTCAAGCTTTCGAAATTCAGTTAGTTCAAAAAGATTCTCCTGTTGAATTAAAAACAGATATTCCTTATATAAATAATGATTATGTTAAATCATTTGGAAATATTCAGTATCAATTACATTGTTCTGGAATTGGTTGGCAGGACTTAAAAGCTAACCAGCAAACAGCTGGAACTACTGGAGAGACTAGACAAGCTGAAGGAATAAAAATATCAGCACCTGATTTATCCAAGTTAGATACTGATTCGCACATCTGCTATTCAGTTCATGGAGCTGATTATGGCTGGCAGGATGAACAAATGGATAATGCTACAGCCGGTTCTGAAGGATTAGGTCTGGGAATTCAGGCTATTAAAATCCATTTAACTGGTAAAGCACAAAATCTCTTTAATATTTACTATAGAACTCACGTTTCTAATATAGGATGGCTTGATTGGGCAGTTGATAACCAGCAGGCTGGTACTACCGGAATGAATTTACCAATTGAAGCCGTTGAAATAGTTTTACTTCCTAAGAATCAGGATGCTCCTGGTGTTACAGATTATCCTTTCTTTTCTAAAGAAGATTTGGAAAATTTATCTGTAACAGTCCAAAGTAGTGTTGAAAATATCGGCTGGATGGATCCTGTTTCTGGTGAAGAAGGTGCTGGAACTGAAGGAATGGGTCTAGGAATTGAAGCCCTAAAAATGTCAGTACCAAATATTGGCGGAAATTCAGGTATACTATATAATTTATTTATCGAAGACGTTGGTTGGCAGGGAGCCCGAATCAATGGTCAGGAAGCCGGTTCCGAAAATATGAACCTTCAGGCGGAAGCTCTACAAATTTATTTAACTGGAGCTATTGGAAATCTGTTTGATGTGTATTATACTACCCATTGCCAAGATCAGGGTTGGCTAGGTTGGACCTACAATAATAACGTAGCCGGAACATCTAATGGAAATAAAAAATTAGAATGTGTTAAGATTGACCTGGTACTTAAAGGAGACCCTACTCCA
>CANQNI010000132.1 GCA_947625175.1 uncultured Eubacteriaceae bacterium
GTATAGTATACAATGCCAACGTAAGATATGCAAGTTTCTTTTTGAAAATATATCCAAATATTTTAGAGGAGGAACAGAACCGCCTTTGTTTTTTGATGATATACGTCTCTCGCGTATAGTCAGGATACCAGATAATCTGATTGAAGTCAACAAATTATGACAATTCACTGACTTGACAGTTTACGGAACCTATGATACTATACTAATAGAAAACGAGAGACGCATCATCAATTTAAATGGTGCCGTCCCCCTCAAGTTTGTGTTAGAAATAACTGCCTTGAAGTTTGCGGCTAGAGGCGGTTATTTCTTTTTATTTTGGAGATAATTCAGTCAACAATCTAGTAGACGAACTTAAAAAAGTTGGCTCAAATGTTATGCTAGCTTATGGTGGTGGTTCTATTAAAAATAATGGAATCTATGACGAACTTATGAAAATTCTTAAAGATGCCGGAAAGAATGTCATAGAATTTAATGGCATTATGTCCAATCCTACTTACGAAAAAGTCCAGGAAGGCGCTAAACTAGCAAAAGAAAATAATGTAGACTTTATTCTTGCAGTAGGTGGAGGAAGTGTTATCGACTGTTGTAAAGTTGTTTCTGCTCAAGCCAATATGGATGAAGATATCTGGGAACTTGAAATTGAAAAAGGTGGCTCCCCTTCTGAATTTATTCCTATGGGAGCAATCGTGACTGCCTTTGGAACTGGTGCTGAAATGAATAATGGAGCCGTTATTACTAATGAAGAAAAAAATATTAAAGGTCCCTTATTTGGCGCTTTTTATGACTTTGCAATTTTAAATCCAAAATATACCATTACAATGCCTATGAAACAGGTAGTTTCTGGTTCTTTCGATGCTTTATCTCATTGTATGGAAACTTATATGGGTTCTCCCCCAGAGAAACAAATCTATCTGATGAGATAAATGAAGCTGTTCAGAGAAATATCATTGAAAATTTACGGAAAACTTTAGAAAATCCGGAAGATGAACAAGCCCGAAGTGAACTCATATGGGCTGCTGCAATGGGAGAAAATGGGATTTTAAAAATTGGTAAAGTAACTGATTTCCAGGGTCATATGCTAGAACATCAATTAGGTGCTTATACCAATTGTAATCATGGTCAGGGCCTTGCTGTTATTCATCCTGTCCTTTACCAACATATTTTACCAGAAGCTACAGAACAATTTGCCCGTTTAGCAACTAATGTCTGGAATATTGATAGTGAAAATAAAACTGATGAAGAATTAGCTGAAGCTTTTATCGATTCTTTATCGAATTTTATTAAAGAAGTTGGACTTCCAACAACATTTTCTGAAATGGGAATAGATGATAATACGGATTTCGAGGCAATAGCTGATAGTACTGTTTTACCGGCTGGAACCTGTAAGCAATTCTCCTCAGAAGAATTGCTGGAAATCTTAAACGAATGTCGTTAACCAATTAGTTTTAATATTTAATCTATTCATACTCCTATCTGATATTTATTTGGAATACAACAAATTTAGAGCTTCTATAATTTTGAGGAGATAAATGATATGGAAGAAAAAGCATTAGAACAATCAAAGAAATTCTGGGATGCTTTAGCAAAAGCGGATGTTGAAAGCATGAAAGCGATTGCTGACCCAAAATGTACTTTTGTTCATATTGGAACGACCTGTGGTCTTGAAAAAGAAATGGAATATTTCGAGAAAAAAATTTTTGATCCAACAGATGTTAAAATAAATGGCCAACAGGTTCAGGTATTTGGAAATACAGCTATTGTAATTACTGATTGTGATTACTCCTTATTATTAGATGGTAAGGAAACCACACATCACTTTGCAGTAACGGAAGTTTATGTTTATGAAAATGATAATTTTAAACTTGTTCAATTTTCCTTTACTGCTCTAATCAATTAATAAATTTAATAAGAGAGCAAAAATTATACTTTCTGGAATTTCTGTCGAATAAGTAATAATTGCCGATAACTTAAATAGGTTCTTCTTCCTTAAGAGTTATCGGCTTTAACTTTTTAATTAGTTTCTGATAGTTTAAATTAATAAAAGTAAATAAAATAGTTTAGGTCTCTAATTTGTTTACTATTTTTAATAATTTATTTCGTCCCTCCTCTGTCTCTTTAAATCTTCTACAATACTGATAAAATTTTGATTTTCTTGATTTTTATATTCATTATTTATCAAAATGGATTCAGGAAACTTACTAATATTTTCTAAAGTAATAGCATTTCTCCAATAAATAGTACTGACCGGGATTTTAGGTAAACTTTCACTTATTTGTTTATCTGAATAACAAACGGTAATAACTTTTGGAAGTTTACTATAGTCACCATCCATTTTTTCTACAAAAGAATAATCATTGAGAGATCGAATAGCAATTAAACGTTTTTCTACTTTATTGTAATCTGGGATATTTACAATGTTTATAATTAATCGATCACTTTCATCAGTTATAATTGCTATACTTAAAACCGGAGTATATTTTAAACCAAAGTCCTCAAGAATATCAAAACTAGTTAAAATTACTCTATAATCCTCAATTCCTAGTTCTTCCATTACTGGTTTTATTAAAATTTCAGCAAATTTTTGATTATTTTGAGCCGCAAAGGTAAAAAGTGCAGAATCCAATAAAGATAAATTATCAAGATTTTACTTTTTTCATTTTTATTTATTTCGTCATTCATAACTTAAATATAAAACAAATTCGAAATAAATTAAAATATTTCTCTATTATTAGCATTTTTGTGATAATTAGTGATAATATTAGTTATAATGAAATGAAAAAAGAAGTTTAATAAAACTTTTTTATATAACTTATTGAAATTAATTAACTGAGTCTACAATATTTTTAGAAGATATTAACCAAGGATTGGAAACCAAAAAAATTTTAAAGTCAGAGCTAACCATATTATCTAAAAACGTAAGCAATATAGGAGACGAATTTAAAGTAGTTTTGGAACTTTTCTAGCGAAACTATTAAATATAAATATTTTTCAAGATGAGAAATAAATAAGTTCTTTTCTTAATTCATATCAGATTACTTCACAATTACTCAAAGATTTCTATTCTGAAAACCTGAACTTTATATAAAATTGATAAACAGATTCGATTAAGCGTACTAGCTTTAGATGGAATTAAAAAGGCGATGGTCGAAACTTTATAAATAATTAAATTTAACATAGGTAATTCCTCTACTATTGAAAATATTATCGTAGTTATGACTATATTTAAAAAGGTTGGGTCTGCAATATTTATGGTAATTAGTAATAAAACAGTTTAAGCAAGAAGCTCATTATATTAAAGATATAGTGAATGAAAATAGATTCTATAAAATCTTATTTGTCTGAGCTTTTTAAAAAGGATATTAAAAATATTTTTATCGAAAGCTGTATTAAGATAAGCTAATATACTTTAAATGGAGGAAAAATGAGCAATCATGAAGCCGGACATATGGTTAGTAGTATTATCAAGAAAATTCTTGATTTTTATAACGAAGGTAAATTTTCTAAAGAGGTCTCTAAGGATTTAATAGAAACAATAATACACAGAGTTTTAGGTTATGATGGAAATCTAGGTGAATGTGTTGAATTAATAGAAGGAAATTATTGCGGTCGTTGTTTTAAAGCTAATGATAGAATATATAATTTTGTACAAGTTTTTTGGGATCACTCTAAAAATGAGTTACCTTTAAAAGGTGAAGAAAAAATAATTTATTTAAATGATTCTTCCTATACTTTCGATGGTTTTTGTAAAGAATGTATGGACGAATGGTTGGAAGATAAATTTCCAGAAATTCCAAAAGAAGAATATTATAAATTAATGGAAGATTAATTTTTTTCGAATGCTCGTAGAATAAAATCTATCCATAAAGAAAGATATTTTATAAGTTCCTTAATCTTTAAAAATTCGATGTTATTTTAAGAGATTATTAACTAAATCTAAGCTGATGATTGATTCGAGGTAAATAAACCATCAGATTTCTTTCTAATAAATAAAAACTGAGAGATATTTAATAAAACTTTAAATTTATCCATTAAATAATTTTGAACAATGAATAAAACTGAGATTACTTTAAAAATCGATTCAGATATAAAAGTTCAAGCTGATGAAATATTTTCTGAACTAGGATTAGATATGTCAACAGCTTTTAATTTATTTATACATCAAGTTTTAAGATTAGGTAAAATTCCATTTGAAATTGCTGTAGATAGACCAAATAAAGAAACTGTTGAAGCTATGTAGGAAGCTAACAGGATTTTATCCTCACGTTCAAAGAAGACCCCCACTTCAAACGTTCTGCGTTAAGTGGCGGGATGAATTTGAATAATTCGCTGGAAGGCGACATAATAAATATATCTAATTCAAACAAAAATAATTGAAAGGCACAGGCATGGTCAAAAACACCGCAAGAAAACTCCGGATCTATCCGGATGATAAACAGAAGCAGTTCTTCGAAAGAAACTTCGGCTGCCGCAGGAAAGTGTACAACACTCTGCTCGGACAGTTCGAAGGGCCTCTGCGCTCAAAAGCGGATGTTTCTGCTAATGAGCTCGTCAAGGCGGTAAAGCCTCTCAAGGACGAGTTTTCCTACCTTAAAGAGGCTGACTCGACCTCGCTTCAGAATGCGGCCAGAGATCTATATCAAGCCTACGCCAATTATCTCTCAAACCGCCACTTCAAATTCCCGAAGTTCAAATCCAAAAAGAAGGCAAGAAAGTCTTACCGGGCTAATAATAATCGTAATGCTATCCGTATTAACACGGAAAACAAAACAGTCCGTCTGCCTAAGGCGGGCG
>CANQNI010000133.1 GCA_947625175.1 uncultured Eubacteriaceae bacterium
ACCAATATTTAACTTTATCATGATAACGGTCAAATAAAGTTTTAGCATATTTAGTATAAAGATCTATAAGTTTTCTGTCTTCCCATCCGTTATATTTTTTAACCAATTCATATGGAAGTTCATAATGACTAATTGTTACAAGAGGCTCTATTCCATATTTTAAACATTCATCAAAGACTTTATCATAAAATTCCAAGCCAGCTTCATTAGGCTCTTCTTCCTCGCCATTAGGAAAAATTCTGGTCCAATTGATAGAAAGACGAAAAGTTTTAAGACCCATATCAGCTAACATTTTAATATCATCTTTATAGTGATGATAAAAATCTACTGCTTCATGACTAGGATAAAATTTATCCTCTCTAATTTCAGTAGTAATTTCTTTTGGAATTTCATGAGTACCATTTGTACACATATCGGAGACACTGGCTCCTTTTCCGTCTACATCCCAGGCACCTTCAAACTGATTGGCTGCTGTTGCGCCACCCCAAAGAAAACCTTCTGGAAAGGGAGTTTCTTCAACTATTTCTTCCTTTAAAACTTCTTCAACCATAATTACCTCCACATTAATTAGGAAAATTAAAGTTTATCAGAAAGAAAACGTTTTAAACAGAATATTATGGTACTTCGTTAATATATCCTTCAGGAAGTTCATCAAAGAAACCACAACCGAATAAATCGCCACCTGTATGGGCTACTAAAGCAGCCCCAGGACCACCTTCGGTTTCAATAAAGTTAGTTTCAGGATGTTCCTTAATTATTTTCTTTAATCCATCTAATTTGCTTTCATTTACTGGAGTAGCAATCATACCTACGATCTGGTCAGGAATATTTTCTAAAGCCTGATTCATAAATTTTTCTAATTTTTTTTGAGCTTTCTTTTTACCCCTAACCTTATCGAAAACTTCAAGTTTTCCATCTTCAATTGAAATAATCGGAACAATATTAAGTAAATTTCCTAAAGCAGCTCCTGTTTTTGATAATCTACCTCCTCTACTCAGCCAACTTAGGTCGCCGACAACAAAATAGACTTTAAAATGATCGGCAAGAAATTTAATAATATCTTCAATTTCTTCAATACTTTTTCCTGCTTCTGCCTGTTTGATCGCCTGTTGTAAAAGCATTGCCTGAGCAAGAGTAGCAGTTTTTGAGTCAACAATAACTATTTTTCGATCCGGATATTTTTCTTTTAATTCTTCTGCTGCAATATTCGCTGCCTGAATAGTCCCGGAAAGACCACTCGAGAGACTTAAATAAAAAATATCATCGCCATTTTTCAAATGTTTTTCAAATTCTTTTTCATAAGCAGCTGTTGAGATTTGAGACGTTTTTGGAACGACACCTTCCTTTTCTCCCATTTCAATAATTTCTTCTGGAGTAATTGTTACCTTATCTAAATAAGTTTTCTCACCAACGGTTATTGGAATAGGAATTACCTCATAATCATATTTATTCTTCAGCGCTTCGCTTGGGTCTGACATAGAATCAGTAATAAATTTTATGGCCATTGTTTACTCCATTTTATTAATTGGATTACTAGTAATTTATATCCAAAATAAGTCTTAAGTAATATTTGACAAACACTTTTTTCTCTTATAAAATAATAAAATTTTACTTATGTTATAATATTTATATCTTAGTAAGTCACATGGAGGGAGAGCTTGTATAACGTTAACGATAAAATAGTATATCCAATGCATGGTGCAGGCACGGTAACTGCTATAGAAGATCTTGATTTGTTTGATGATGGAGAAAAAAAATATTATAAACTTCATATTGTTTCTGAAAATATGGAGATTTTAATACCAGTTGATAAAGCTGATGAAGTTGGAATAAGACCCATAGTCACTCCAGAGATAGTAGATGAAATGATCCAGTCTCTCCATGGTAAAATGGGAAAAATGAATAAGAACTGGAGTAAACGCTATCAGAATAATATGGAAATTTTAAAATCAGGAGATATCTTTGAAGTAGCTGATGTTGTAAAAAATTTAACCTTGCTTAATCGGAAAAAAGGATTATCCACAGGTGAAAAAAAGATGATGACTTCAGCTCGAGGCTTTCTAGTTTCGGAACTCGTTCTGGTTTTAGATATAACTAAAGAAGAAGCAACAGATATGATAAATAATGCAATTGGAATTATAGATGAAGAAGAGGAAGATTAGTAAATAATCGACATTAATTAAGATCTCTGTGGTTATATGGAGATCTTTTTTACTTATTTGTAGTTTTATAATTTAGAATTATAAACAAGATCTTAATTTTATAAAGAGAGGAGGTGATTATATGGAAAGAGCTATGCGCTATATTGTTGCTTTATTTGGAGTTCTAGTTGGATATCCTCTTGGACGCTTTATCATTTTTCATGAGGAAATCATGGAATATATTCCAATAAAGAATCATATTTTAATTTATGCTATCGTTATGATTGCTACCGGACTCATACTATTCTTTTTATATCCTATTCTATTACGCGCATTAAGAAATCTAACTGAAGATATTGGTTATCGAACCCGAAACAAGAATTTATTAGTTCTTGTTCCTCAGATTATTGGACTTATTCTTGGACTTGTTCTAGCTTTTCTCCTAAGTTCTGCTTTTAATAGTTTCCCAATTCCAGGTTGGCAATGGGTTATATCAGTCAGTTTATATTTTATTATTGGTTATATTGGCTGGACTTTACCGACATATCATCGTGTCGATCTGAGTACCTGGTTTATGCGTCTTAGAAAAAATAGAGACATTCCTGTCGAAACTAAAGTAGAGATTAATTCTGATAATAAAGAGATTCAACCAAAAATTTTAGATACCAGTGTTATTATTGATGGTCGAATTATAGATATTTATAAGACTCAGTTTTTAGAAGGAACTTTGGTTATTCCTATTTATGTTTTAAGTGAACTTCAGTTAATTTCTGACTCATCGGATGATCTAAAAAGAAGTAAGGGAAGAAGAGGTTTAGATATTGTTGCTAAACTTCAAAATGAGTATGAAGATAATATAGTAATTCTTGAAGAAGATTATCCGGAATTAAAGGATGTAGATTCGAAGTTAATAAAAACTGCAAAGGACTTGAATTATAAGATAATAACAAATGATTATAATTTAAACAAAGTTGCTAGCCTTCAGGGAATTGATATTTTAAATATTAATGATTTAGCGAATGCTGTAAAAATTTCGGTATTACCAGGAGAGGTTATTGATGTTTCTTTACTTAAAGCCGGTAAGGAACCGGGACAGGCTGTTGCTTATCTAGAAGATGGGACGATGATTGTAGTTGAAAATAGTAAACATCTCATTGGAAAAGATTTACCAGTAATTGTTACTTCAGCTCTTCAAACATCAGCCGGACGGATGATTTTTGCTAAACCGAAAGGAGTCTGATAATGCCGGATCTTCCTATAGAATTTAAAGAAGAAATTAAAGAGATTCTTTCTGAAGAGGAGTATAAGGAGTTTTTAGAAAGTTATCAAGCAGTTCCCCGTAAGGGTATTAGAACTAATACGCTCAAAATTTTACCTGAAAATTTAAAGAAAAATCTTCCAACTTCATTTGAAGCTGAAGAAATTCCCTGGTGTGAAACTGGATTTTATATAGATTCAGAAAGTAGACCTGGGAAAAGACCGGAATATTATTCCGGTCTTTATTATCCTCAAGAACCTTCTGCTATGTTACCTGGTGAAGCTCTAGAAGTAAATGAAGGAGATTTAATTTTAGATCTTTGTGCAGCTCCAGGTGGAAAATCGACTCAATTAGCTGCAAAGCTTGATAAGTCAGGAACTCTAGTTTTAAATGAGATTATTAACAGTAGAGTAGGCATTTTAGCTGAAAATGTTGAGCGAATGGGGATTGATAACGCAGTTATTCTAAATGAAAATCCCTCAAAACTCGTCAAAAATTTTAAAGAGTCTTTTGACAAGATTTTAGTAGATGCCCCCTGTAGTGGTGAGGGGATGTTTCGTAAAGATAATAAGGTTATTAGTGAGTGGACTCCGGATAGACCAGAACGTTGTTCTTTACGTCAGGAAAAAATTCTAGAAACGGTGGATCAACTCTTAAAACCTGGAGGAGAACTAGTATATTCTACCTGTACTTTTTCACCTAAAGAAAATGAAATAGTTATTTCAGACTTTCTAGAAAAATTTGATTATGATCTTCTTGAAATCCCTATCAATAGTATTAAACAAAGTTTAAATAAGAATATTTCTGTATCTGAAGAGGTTTTAGAAAAGACGATTCGTATTTGGCCACATCTAAATGATGGTGAGGGTCATTTTGTGGCTCGTTTAAAGAAAAATGGACAACCGCCAAAAGAAAAAAAGAGTCGTAACAGAAATAGAAATAGAAATATTCAAAAAGCAAGCCGAAAAACATTAAAAGATTTTATTAAGTTCAGAGATGAATATATACCAGATTTTAGCTTGGAAAATCTTTATATATATAAAGATAAGTTAATAAGACTTCCTGAGAAGATAAGTCCTGGTGATTTAAATGGTTTAAAAGTCTTTTCGGCTGGTTTAGAAGTAGGAGTTTTTAAAAAGAACCGATTTGAACCATCTCATTCTTTGGCAATGAGCTTAAATAAAAAAGATTTTAATAATATCTATGAACTAAATGAAACTGAATTATGGGAATATTTAAAAGGAATGGAAATTAAGCCAAAAGAGTCAGTAAAGAAGGGCTGGGTCTTAATGTGTTATGAGGGTTATCC
>CANQNI010000134.1 GCA_947625175.1 uncultured Eubacteriaceae bacterium
TTAACCGTTTGCACGACCGGGTAGCTGCAAACCCACTACCTTTTAGGTGGTGGGTAGTTGATATTTACCTACACATTGAATCTAAAGAAGACTACATCGTCTTTTTGCATAATATAATCTTTACCTTCGATTCGAGTTAAACCTAATTCTTTTGTTTTTGACTCAGAACCATATTTAATCAGATCATTATAATTAGTAACTTCAGCTCTGATAAAACCTCTTTCCATATCACTATGAACTTTGCCAGCAGCTTGAGGCGCTTTAGTTCCTCTTTTTATAGTCCACGCCCGGCATTCATCAGGACCAGCTGTTAAAAAAGATTGTAAATCCAATAATTTATAAGCTGATTGAATAACTCTGTCTAAACCAGATTCATTCAGTCCTAGTTCTTTTAAAAATTCAATTTTTTCTTCCTGATCTAGTTCTGCTATTTCGTTTTCAATTTTAGCAGAAATCGGAATTATTTCTGTCTCCGGTCCAATAGTTTCTTCTAATTGACTAATATATTTATTATCTCCTGCAATATCATCTTCCAGAATATTGGCTATATACATTACAGGTTTTGTGGTTATCAACTGTAAAGATTTAAGCCATTTCCATTCATCTTCTTTAAAATCTTCCCTTTCGGGTTTTCTTTCTGATTCTAGTAGTTCTTTTAAATGTTCTAAGGTTTTAACTTTAGCCTGTTCAGTTTTATCTCCTTTAGCTAGCTTCTTTTGTTTAGCTAATAATCTATCTATTATTTCAAGATCTGCTAATATTAATTCTAGGTTAATGGTTTCTATATCGTCTAGCGGATTAATGGTTCCATTAACATGAGTAATATTTTCATCCTCAAAGCAGCGAACTACATGACAAATAGCATCAACCTCTCTAATATGACTTAAGAATTTATTTCCTAAACCTTCACCTTTACTGGCCCCCTTAACTAAGCCAGCAATATCTACAAATTCTATGGTTGTTGGAACTATTTTTTTTGTATTAAACATCTCTCCCAGAACATCAAGTCTTTTATCTGGAACAGGAATAACTCCAATATTAGATTCGATCGTACAAAACGGATAATTCGAAGCCTGAACTGAACCATTCGTTAAGGCATTAAATAAAGTGCTTTTACCGACATTCGGAAGTCCTACAATACCAATTTTCATTTATTTCCTTTATTATTTAAGCTTTTAAATTACTTTAAATAGAGCTTTTATTTCGAAATCTAAGTTATTTCTATTATAAGATAAATAATTAAAGTTTAAAAATTATAAAAAAACCGAATCACACTTAAGGTAATCCGGTATTAAATTCTGTTTTATAGAGTTTTAATATTATTACTTTCTTTCCATAATCGTTCCAAATTATAAAAAGCTCTATCCTCTTCATGAAAAATATGAACTACTGTATCGCCATAATCCATTAGGATCCATCGACCATTATTTTTTCCTTCAATTCCAATTGGTTCAATACCATTTTCAGAAAGTTTTTCATCTATATGTTCTGCTATAGCATTAACTTTTCTTTCATTATTAGCACTAGTAATAATAAAGGTATCGGCGATAATAGAAATTCCGTCTAAATCAATAATTTGAGTATCATCACCATTTCGATCTTCTATAGCTTCTATAATTAAAGCGTTTTGTTCTTTATTTTCTACCATTGTTAATCTCTTTTATAATTCCTTCTCTAGCTTCTAAAGAAGATGGATTAATAATATTATTATTTTCTTTTAAATAATTAATAGTATTATCTAGGGCTTTAAGAACAGCCTGATCCAAATTATTTTCAGCCAACTTTCTAACTTCATCAACATAATCACCTTTTCTGCCCGGTTCTATATAATCAGCTAAAAAAATAATTTTATCCAGTTTACTCATTTTTTTGGATCCGGTAGTATGCTTCTTAATTGCTTCTAAAACTTCCTGATCGAACACTCCATATTTTTCTTCAGCTAACAAGGCTCCAACAACGGCATGCAGAGTAGCTGGATTAATGATAAATTCTTCTGGAATTGAGTAATTTTTTTCTTTTGCTAATTCTAACATTTCATCAATGGTTAAACTTTTAGCACAATCATGAACTAAACCAGCTATTTGAGCTTTTACAATATCAACATCATATCTTAAAGCCAAATCTTTAGCTGTTTTCATAACATTTATAGAATGTTCATAACGTTTAGGTTTTAGTTTCTTTTTCAGATCTTTTTTTATGAATTTAATAACTTTTCTAAAATTATCCGTTTCCTTATATAAATTCTGATCATCTATAATTTTCATAACTGGGTCTGGCGTTAAATATTTTACTGATTGATCATTTCTAATTCTGTTTCTTATTGTAGTCGAAGAAATTTCTATTTCAGGCGTTTTAATCAGTTTAATATTAGCATTATATTTATCTTTTAATTCTTTAATTCTTTCAGATACATTAGATATTCCAGGACGTTTTACAACAATAAAATTGATAAGTTTAGTTAATTCATCAAAACGATACCATTTATCAAGATCATTGAGCAAATCTGAACCAAGTATAAAGGAAAATTCGGTTTCTGGATTTTCTTCTTTTAAAGTCTTTATAGTATTATAAGTATACTTTTTTCCTTCATTATCCAGTTCGATAGTATTTATTCCAAATTTTGGATTATCCTCTATTCCAGCTTTTAACATTGAAAGACAAGATTTGCGTGTCTTTTCATCAAGGTTAGTTTTAAAGGGATTAAAACCATTTGGTAAAAAAAGAATTTTATCAAAGTTTTCATTATCTAAAACCGACTGAGCTAATATTAAATGACCATTATGAATTGGATTAAAGCTTCCACCATAAATACCAATCCGCTGCATAAGTTAAACCTTTCGAATTCTTTTCTTCTTTAGATCCTTTTTATTGGGAATTATATTTTCTTTCTTTTGCATATTTTTTTTATATAAAACAAATTTCTTTCCAATAACTTTAACAACATCACATTTAATAATTCCAGCTAATTCATCAGCTGCTTCTCTTGCTGATAAGTCGCTATTCTGTTGAACTTTACATTTAATTAATTCTCTAGCTTTAATATTATTTCTAACCTGGTCTATTATTTCGTTAGTAATTCCCTTTTTTCCAATAAAAACAATATCTGGGATATCATTGGCCAGATGAGATAAATAACTTCTTTGTTTACTTGATATCATATCTTATTCAAAATATTCGAATTCTATTCCCTGAAGTCTTACTAAATCTTCTTCCTGTATGCCCATTTTTCTTAATTGTTTAAACACTCCTCTGTTTTCAAGTTGTCTTTGGAAGTATCCAATAGAATCCAGGTCATCAAAGTTTACCGAATTGATTAGTTGTTCAAAATCACCATTAACGACAAACACTTTTCCATCTCTGGAATTTTCTGTAGTAATAGTAAAGGCTTCTTTATCTTTCTTTTCTATCGTATAAACGGCTTCTTCCGGTATATCAAATAATGGTTCTACCTCATCTATTTCATTTAGAATCTGAATACACCGACTTAACAACTTATCAATTCCTTCACCGGTTACTGCCGAAATCTGAAAAGTTTCATAACCTAAATCTTGAAATTCTTTTTCAAGCATTTCAAGAAGCTCAGGATCTTGGAGTAAGTCTATTTTATTTAAAGCAACAATCTGTTTTCGATCAGCGAGCTTCTCATTATATTTTTTTAGTTCTTCATTAATAGTTTTAAAATCTTCAAGCGGATCACGGTCTTCACTACCTGAAATATCTACAAAATGCACAAGCATCTTGGTTCTTTCAATGTGTCTTAAAAATTGAAGTCCTAATCCTGTTCCCTCGTGGGCTCCTTCAATTATCCCTGGGATATCCGCAATTACAAATGAATCAAAATCTTTAAAATCAACAACACCCAGATTAGGTTCTATAGTAGTAAAATGATAATTCGCAATTTTAGGTTTAGCTGCACTTACTCTAGATAAAAAGGTTGATTTCCCTACATTAGGAAAACCTAATAGACCTACATCTGCAAGCATTTTTAGTTCAAGTTCTAATATTTTTTCTTCACCCTTAACGCCACCTTGAGCAAATCTTGGAGCTTGGCGAGTACTGGTTTTGAAATTACTGTTACCTAAACCACCTCTGCCACCTTGAGCTGCAATGAAAGAATCACCTTCTTCTTTTAAATCATAGATTGGCATTTGCGTCTGTTTATCAAAAATAACAGTACCTACGGGAACTTTTATAATTAAATCTTCACCAGATTTCCCTGTACTTTTTTTACTTGAACCATTCTCTCCATTTTGAGCTTTATATTTCTTTCTATATTTAAAAGGTAATAAGGTTCTGAGTCCTGAATCTGCCTGAAGAATTATATTGCCACCATGCCCGCCATTACCACCATCGGGACCTCCATTTGGTTCATATTTTTCTCTTCTAAAACTCATTCCTCCATGACCACCATTACCAGCAGTTACATAAATTAAGGCTTTATCAACAAACATTTAAACCTCATAGAGAAAATCTTAATAAAAGTAATACCCAAAAGAGAGAAAAAAATAAAGCGATAAAAGCATATCTTTTATCGCTTTAATTTTAATCAATATCATTAAGCTCTATCTTGTGGGTATATACTTACTTTTTTACGATCTTTACCCATACGTTCAAAACGAACTATTCCATCTTCTTTAGCAAAAAGAGTATCATC
>CANQNI010000135.1 GCA_947625175.1 uncultured Eubacteriaceae bacterium
GATTTGAAATTGCTTTTCCAGTATTCGGGGTTCTGTTCCACCTTTTTGGAAACGAAATAATCAATAGAGTTAATTTCAAAAATTTGTAAATTAAAAGTCACCAAATTTAACAAGAAAAGGAAAAGCCAATTAAGCAACCTTCAGTAATGAATTTAAATTTTGGCTTTTCTTTTTTGTTTTTAAGGCATAATATTCTTTCTTGGCTGTAGGACTTAATTCATATTCCAGGTGGCTATGGTTAAGTTTATAGTTAAGTCTGAAAATCTTATTTAAATTTTCCACCCCAAAATTTCCATAACCTTTTCTTTTAATCAGTTTAAGTTTGTTGTTTGACCCTTCAACAAAACCAGAGGAGATATTTTTAAACCGAATACTATTTTTAACTGCTTCTATATCAGCAACCAAACCTCTAGCCAGAGTTTTAAAAGGAGCAATTGGACACTCCAGATAATCTAAAATAAAGCTATCTAGAGCCTTTTCATCCTCTCCCATAATAATTTGATAGTAACGGTCATAGAATTCCTGGGCTTTCACCAAACAGGGGTTCTTTTCGATTAAGGCCGGAAAAACTTCTTTAAGGTCTGCCGGTTTTTTTGAATTTTTAGTGCAGACAAAGTGGATAATTTCCGTCCTGGAAAATTTCTTTAGTTTTACTGATGGTAATTTTGAGTTAATTGTTGTATAATCAGTATCACTTTTGGTTGACTTAATTATTTTGGGCTTTGGCTCTGAGTAATTAAGCCTTTTTTATTTTTAGTCTTAACAATTCGATCAGGTGGCAGAAAGAATCTGGAATCTATCACGATGTTTCCCGGGTGGGGCTTAAGAACAGCCTGATAATCCAGATAGGCATCAATCCTTTCCCTTCTCTTTTGAAGCGTTTCGGGATCTTCAGGTTCCTGAACCTGTGGCTCAAAACGGGGTTTTCTCACTTTTACTTTGTCTAACTTTTTGCTTTTAGTTTTAGTTATTGTCTTTATCTCAGAAGCGAGTTTGTTATATTCTGCTCTGGAGATAAGTTCATTATCTTTAAAATAATAAACTCTATCCAGCTCTGTTCCCAGGTACTCTGTTACTTTCTCATTGGCATTATAAATTAAGTGGAACCGGTCAGCCACCTGAATACAATCAGGTAAGCAGACACTCAAAGCTTTGGCATAAAAACTATCCCGGTCCCGGGCAGCCCATCTGATTTTGGGATGCTGCTCCAGGTAATTAATAATCGAGTCGCCATATCTTCCATCAATAAGATTAATTGGTTCATGAGTGGTCCCGTCATAGAAAGCGGTCATATAGGTATGGCCTTTCCTGATAGCTACGTCATCAATTCCAATAAAGGTAATGTTTTCCTTTTCTTTTAATTCAACCCTGGAAAACAGACGTCTTATGGAACTGTGACTAATACTAATTCCTGTTTCATTCAGGACTGCTGCACTTCCCCTGAATCCACTCTGGACAGCCTGGGCGACCAGGGCTCTATTCATATCCTTAGTACGCTGCTGCCATTTTTCGACAAAGGGAACACTTTCACTAAAACTCTTTTTGCTGCAGTCCGGATTATCACAAAGAAACTGATGCACCTGAATATTTAGGATTATTTCTTTACCATCTCTTGCTCCATGCTTAATTTTCCTTCTGTATTTTGTCTTTACTTTAGAACAATTATGGCCACAATCAGGACAAATTTCAGTTGTCTTAGTTGAGTTTAGATAATAAATTCTTTCAAATGGGGTAACTTCTTTATTAATTAAAATAAAATCATCGGCATTTTCAATAATATCCTCTAAATCTAAAATCCTATCTTTCATTTGAATCCTCTCTTTTGTCAGTTAATAAAGATTTCAGTATAATTTATTTAGAGGGAAATTGCTAGATGATCTCTATTATTTAAGTTACAATGTTACATTTTCTATATATTTATCTGTAATTCTTAAAAGAAAGTAAGACTGTTGACAAATCGATTTCCAAAAAGGTGGAACAGAACCAGTTGCCGCAACTGCCCTGGGAGTTGAAGTTATGCGAGATTATTTAAAAGAAAAAGATGAAGTTCTGCTTTAATTATGATAAGATTATCTTATCTTAGAAAACAATCCTGATTAACTGGTTTAAAGTTAATTACATTTTTTACTATATTTCTCACTAAAGACGAATTCCAACATCAAACAGAATTAAGTTAATCATTATCTTAAATTAAGCTAAAACCATTTGAAATTTTACTTAAAGGAGAGGTTATGAAACTTAATTTTAATGATTATGTCAAAGAAAATTTAAAAGATTTTCTTCCTTCAAGTTTTCAGGATGCTATTATTAAAACTTTTAAGGTTCAAAAAGCTAATGGTCAGGATCTAACAGGACTTAACGTTAGAAATAATTTATCTAAAGCGCTTCCAACTATTTACCTTAATGATTTCGAAGAGAGACTGGTTGAAGGTGAAAAACTCGAAGCTGTCATGAGAGATCTGGCAGACAATGTAGTTGAGCTAGATAGTTTAAGTTTTGATTTTCTAGATAAAACTGTTAATAATATTACTGATTATGAAAGTATTCGTTCGAGTTTAGCTCTGCGCCTGGTAGATTTAGAAGAGAGTAAAGAATTCTTAAATGATAAACCTTATACTAGTTTTGCAAACTTGGCAATCACTTACAGAATTCAGTTTAATAATGGTAAAGATATGATCTATTCAGCTGTCATAGATAATGATTTACTTGCAATCTGGGGGATTTCAAAAGAGGAACTTCATAAGGATGCCCTGAGCACCGAAGAGAATCGAAATAAGGCATTACTAATTGAAAATTCCTATGAAAATATGAAGAAAGAGGACGTAAAAGCTTGTACTAATATTTTAGATGGAATCAGGCCACTAAGAAAATTAGCACCAATGTATATTTTAACGAATGAACAGGGAATAAATGGAGCCTGTGCCCTGGTTTATCCAGGTATTCTTGAAAAAATGGGAAAGCTCTTTAGAAGTAATTTTTATCTTCTACCATCTTCTATTCATGAATTTATGGTTATTCCAGCTAAGGAATCAGTTTATTTAAAACGGTACGATAAAATGGTAAAAGAAATTAACCGGAGTATGGTCGATATCAATGATACGTTATCAGATCATGCCATGTATTACGATAGAAAATATAAAAAATTAATATTTAATCATTAAACTAACGTCTCAGGTATTTCCTGGGACTTTTGTTTATCTTCCCATTCAAAGAAGACCCCCGCTTCAAACGAATACTTTCGTTAAGTGCCGGGAGTATGTCACAAGTTCTTGATAGAAATAAAGCTGGTTCTATGCTAAGATTAAAAAATCTTAGAGAAAGTAAATTGGGTTATGCAAAGAAACATCAGTTTTGACGTGATAAGAGTTTGTGCAATTTTAATGATTGTCGTCTATCACTACAACGTTATCTTTTCAGTTGGCTTTAGCAATCACTTTGGTTCTATTGGAAATATTATCTTTTTTACGCTTTCCGGTTTTTTAATAACCATGAGTTACAAGAGACATCCGGGAATAAAAACTTTTTATAAAAAAAGATACATGTCGATTTTTCCGCTTCTAATAGTTACCTTTATTATCTTTTACTTTCTTCATAGTTTAAGAATCCGTAATTTTTTCTATGGCGGGAATTTTTCTAAGATAATTTTAAGCTTATTAGGATTTGACGGCTATCTCCTGTTCTATGGAGTATCTGGGTACTATATAACCGGAGAGTGGTTTACTATGGCTATTCTCTACACCTATCTGATTTTTCCATTACTTTATAAACTGATGCGAAAAAACGTATGGCTTACAACAATTGTTCTGTTTGGACTATATATGTGGGATAGTTTTAGAACTGATCCGTTTGTTCCTCAGGACGCCAGAATCTTTATTGTTACCTTTGTATTCTGGACAGGAATGGTTTTAGAGTATATTAGTGAAAAACATAGGTATTCACTTTGGTTAGTAATCCCTTTAATTGCGGTAATTATCTATATCAGACTTAATTTGAGTTTTATTAGTATCAATCCGATCTTTAGATATATCTATGCCGTTTCAATTTTCTTGGTAATGTATATTTTATTTAGCCGGGTTCATTTTAATGAAAAAATAACTCATGGACTGGTCTATTTGAGTAATATCTGTTATGCCATTTATCTGGTCCATCACTATATTATTTATTATATGGTAAACCTTTATTCAGAAATTTATGATACCCCACTGCAGCGCGTCGTCCTGTTTGTTTTAATTTTAATTATTGTAGTACTGGCAGCTTCAATAGTTTATAAAATCACTAATGACATTGTAGGATTTCTTACGGGGCTGTTTAAAAAGCGGAAGAAAATAGAAAATAACGCTTGAATTAAGAAAAAGATTCTGATAGAATAACATCTTGCAATTAATTGAACCGACTGCACTAGATGGAGAGTTAGCGGTGCTCTGTAACCTGCAACCCGCTCTAGCAGGATTGAATTCCTGAATGCGGTTTAGAAATACTCAATTGATTTTAGCAGGTAATGTTGATAGTTGGACCCAA
>CANQNI010000136.1 GCA_947625175.1 uncultured Eubacteriaceae bacterium
TTAAATAATTATACTTTAATCTCGAAAGAACGCCTCTAAAATTTCAAATAATTTATTTTTTAAGCGATAACCCTATTATTGACGCTCATAATTTTTCTTAAGCATAATTAAAATACATTAAAATAAACTTTTCATTAAAGATATTTAATAGAAATATTATTGAAACTGAAAGATGATTTTTAACTGATATAATAATTTTGAAAATATTAGGAGAAGAGTAATGATTGAAAAATTCTCAGCTAAAGGATCTGCTGATCTATGGTTAGCTAGTTCAATAGATGCTTTGGAAATTTCTGAATTTGAGGATATTAAATTTGAGCCTGGTAAAAATGAGGTTTCAGGGAAAAAGGATGGAGAATTAACCATAAGAGTATCTCCAGAAAGCCAAAATTCAGCTATTTTAACCTTAGATTCTGAATCCGAGAAAAATATAGAAATTTATAAAAAGTCGGTTGTTCAGGCTTTAACCAATTTAATAAATGGGCCTGAAGAGAATATCTATATAAGACTTAATTCACCCGTTGGAGATTTTGTTAATGAAGAAGATATTCAGTATCAACTTGAACCGCCTCAAACTGATGAATTAGAAGAAAATGAAAATATAGAGGAAGAAGTTCCCGAACCTAATAAAAAAGAAACCATTAATTCTGAGTCTTTTGTTACAGCTAAAGAAGTTGAACAGCAAGAGATAACTCCCTGGTATAAAACTAATTGGTTTTCTTTACTTATCTGTGTACTCTGTCCACCGTTAGGAATCTATTTACTTTGGAAATATAAGATATTCTACGAAAAAGATCGAAAGATTTTTACAGTCTTCTTTGGAATTTATACAATTTTATGGGCCTGGTTAATCTTTATCATACTTATACCAGGTTTAACTAGAGGATTTACTACAGAAAAAGTAGATGAAAATGGTAATCAAACTGAACAGATTAATGCCTACTGGACTCAAGAATCAGTTTCAAACTTTATGGGACAAATGCCTGGTCTAATAAATGAATATGATAATTTATATATTAATGGAGAGTTGGGATCTCCTACAGGTAATGAAACAGCTCTTAATATTTATAATCAGGTCCAGACCCTCTGTGATAGTGTTATCAATGTTAGTGAGTTAAGTGCAGATAATGCAGCTCTTCCGATCCAGCAAAAAGTTAATGAAACAGCTGAGTTATTTAAATTAGCTATTCAGGATGGAACCAATTCATTAAATTCCGGCGACATTAATGCTATAAATAATTCTGTAACTTCCTGGAATACTGCTGAGAATTCGTTTTATTCAATAAATTATATTTATGATAATGCTGTTCAGACAGCCGTAGATGAAGATTCAACTGATAGTTCAGAAAATTAAATAATCAGGAGATTATATGGAAAATTTTACATTTTATTCCCCCACTGAATTTGTATTTGGTAAAGATGTTGAAAATGATACTGGTAAATACGCTAAAAAACATGGAGCAACTAAAGCATTAGTTGTTTATGGTGGTAAAAGTGCTAAAGAAAGTGGTGTTTTAGATAGAACCATTAATTCCCTTAAGAATGAAGGAATTGAAGTTTTTGAACTGGGAGGAATTCTACCAAATCCAAGAACTGACCGGGTTTATGAAGGAATTGAACTGGTTCATGATAATAATATTGACTTTTTAATTGGGGTTGGCGGAGGATCAGCCATAGATACAGCTAAAGCCATTGCTGTTGGAGCCAATTATGATGGTGATTTCTGGGATTTATATCTAAAGAAAAAGAATGATTTTCCACATCCACTTCCGGTTGGAACTGTCTTAACTATTGCTGCTGCAGGATCAGAAGGTTCTAATAGTTCGGTTCTCCAAACACCTGAAGGAACAAAACGCGGTATAAATTTTGAAGAAATAAGACCAAAATTTTCGATGTTAAATCCTGAACTAACTCAAACACTTCCTGCTTATCAAACGGCAGCTGGCGTAACCGATATGATGGCTCATATTCTTGAAAGATATATGACTCCCACTGAAGATGTTCTCTTAACTGATGAACTGGCAGAAGCTTTACTTAGAACTCTCATTGTGGAAGCTCCTAAAGTAATTGAAAATCCTAATGATTATCAGGCTAGAGCTAATATTATGTGGGCGAGTACCCTGGCTCATAATAATCTGGTCGGAGTTGGTAAAACTCAAAGTTGGACCTCCCACCATCTTGAACATGAACTCTCAGGTCTGTATGATGTAACCCATGGAGCAGGCCTGGCTGTTGTAATGCCCGCAGTTATGGAGTATATTTACGAGAATAATATTCCCCGCTTTGCTAAACTGGCTCATAATGTTTTTGGGATTCCACTGGATATTGATCAACCGGAAGTTACAGCAAAAGAAGGGATAAGAGAGTTTAGATCTTTCTTAAAGAGTATTGGAATGCCGCTTAACTTTGAAGAAATAGGTGCTAAAAAAGAAGATATTCCTAAATTGGTGGAAAGTTTAGGTGGCGATAATATTAAGGAATTCTGTATTGTTGATTTAAATAAGGATGATATAGAAAAGATTTATGAAAGAATGGCCGAATATAATTACTAAAAAAATCCCCTTAAATTAAAAGGGGATTTTTTATTTAAGATTATTTAATTCCTTGAGTTCCTGTTCGTATTCTGCTTTTGCTTTTCTTTTTCTTTTCTTGGATTTAAAAGGTCTCATACTGTGATACAGAGACCGGGCAATAATACGAATAAACCTGGTTAAAACGCGTTTTGTTCTTCTATCCAGTTTTTTCCAGGCTTCTTTAAATTTAGTACTAACCTTCTTATCGTCCCGAAGAAGATTAAGAAAATCATCTGGTTCTATCTCGGTAATAAAATTAAAAATAGCATTGACCGTTTCTTTTCTTTCCTCTTCGCTCATTCTTCCTAATAGATGTTTCTGCATTTTCCGGTACATCCGACTAGCTCCACTAATCTCATCAATTACTTTTAAATCATCTCCTTCAAAATACCAGGTATAAGGTTGGTGTTGAGCAATTGGTAGAGCTGAACTTTCAATAATTTTATAATCATTATCCTGATTAAGAAGAATTCCAACAATAGAAGCACTTGGAATATAAGTTTTAACTAATGGTTTTAAAGTCTGATATTTTGCTTCGTTAATAATCAGATCGGAGAATCCAGGGCCATCATGGTTATAAACAGTTTCTATTTTCTCTCTAACTTCCGGCTTGGCAAAAGCAGAAGCAAATACAGCAAGGTTTCCTCCTTTAGAAAAACCACCCACAATAACCCTTTGAGGTAATTTATCTTTAAGATTATTAATATAATTAACCGCCTCTCTCTGAGAGGGAATTACATCCATAAAGGCCATATTAAGATCTTCTTTATAACCAACAACACTTGTACCAGTTCCGGTAAAACCAACATAGGCTAAATCCTCTTCGGGATAAAAAGTTAAAGCCCCAAACTGTTTTTCTTCACTTAGATCAACATCATCGATTACATCTGATACTAAAATTTGACTATAGCGGGGAGAATTTTCAATGAGTTTTAAAAAAGCATATTCCCAAGAATGTTCATTTGGTTTACAAACTTGAAGAAAATCATGGGCCAGTTCACCCAAGTTAACCTTCTCCTTTTTCTTTCGATTATAAAAATAACTAAAATTAATATTGGATAGGGTAGATAATATAGCAGCATCAGCCGGAGTAAATGGTTTATCCGAAAAAGGTTCATTCTGATCCGCTATATATTCAAACATTGTTTTTATCATTTTTTTTAAATATTTTTGAAAATTTTTTTAATTTATACGATTAAATCAACTTTATTGGGTATAATTTAATTACTCGGCTATATTTTATTTATTATTAATTTTATTCAATTTATATTCTAATTTAATTAATTATAATCGATAATGAACATTTTTTTGACAAAAAACCGTAGAAATTGATGAAAGGCTTCAATTTTCGCAGAAATGTCAGTTAATAGGACAAAACAAGCCAAAATTAATAATAAAGATGAATTGAAAATAATAGCAATAGTTTAACTTAAATTTAATGGAGGGTTATTATGGTTACTAAGGATACCTTAATGATTGATCTTGAGAAAAATATTCCCCAAACTGATCAAGTCTTTAGTAAATATGGAATGGGGCACATTGGTACGCTAATTGCCTTTTTTAATACAATTGAAGAAACAGCTATAGCTTGTGGTTTAAATCCTGATTTAATTGTTATGGAAATAAATAAACTGCCGGCAAGCAAGCGTTACAGAAGCCCAAAAAGCTGAGTCAAATAATAAATCCCTATCTCAAAGAGATAGGGATTTTTATTATGGTCTAAGACCTAAACCGCCTTCTAAGGTTATAGTTTCACCTGTAAGATACTTCAGATCCGGATTGGCAAGAAGAACACAAGCTTTTCCGATGTCTTGTTCAGCGTCACCAAGTCTTCCGATCGGCGGAACCGTAACGTTTGCTTCGTAGGCTTCTGGATAAGCATTTTTAAAGTTTTCTAATTGTGAAGTCCAGGCAAGAGGACAAACTATATTTACA
>CANQNI010000137.1 GCA_947625175.1 uncultured Eubacteriaceae bacterium
CCATTCTGGGAAGAATGGGTATTTTAGAAGGAAAAAATGCGACAGTTTTTCCGGGTATGGAAGATGAATTAAAAGGTGCAAATTTTGTCTTGAAAGAAGTAGTTCAAGATGGTAAAATAATAACTTCACGTGGAGCAGGAACTGCTATCCCATTTGCTGGAAAACTTATTGAAGTTTTAAAAGGGGAAAAAGTAGCCAAACAGGTTCTTGATTCTATTGTCTATCAAACAACACCATGATTTACTTAGTCCGTCACGGTGAAACAAACTGGAATAAAGAGGGACGAGTTCAGGGTATTCAGGATATTCCACTTAATATGAATGGAATTAAACAGGCAATGGATAAACGGGGTCTTTATAAAGACCATCATTTTACCCACGTGTATACCTCTCCGCTTAAAAGAGCTAAAAAGACAGCAGAAATTATTACCTCTAAATCCAAGGTAGATAATTTTATTGAAACGGATGATTTGATAGAATATGACTTTGGATTAAGAGATGGTACTACTCTTGAGGAAGATGCTGCAGAACTTCAAAAGAATGCTCAGCGTGATGTTCCGGTTGATTATCATGAGGAAGACCAGGAGCATTTTATTCAGCGGGTTGCAAAAATTCTAGTAGAAGCAGGTCAACAGGAAGGTAATGTAATGTTAGTTACTCATGGGGCTGTTATCTCTACTATTTTGCAGATGCTCTTGCCTCAAGATTTAGACCATTATATTATTCTAGAAAATAATTCTGTTAGCTGTATTGAAAATGAATTTAATGAAGACGGTAATCTTGTGCTGACTCTGGTGGGAGCCAACATGAAAGATGAAGAAATTCAGAAATTGTTAGATGAAAATGATTAGTAAAGATACAGTCAGTCTTTGCGTTCCAATAACGGCTAAAAATTTCGATGAACTCAAAGAAAATATTCAGGAAGTTCTTGATAATGGAATATCATTGATTGAATTTCGTCGTGATTATTTACAAAATAGTAAACAGGAAGATATAGTATATACTTTTTTAAGTGATATTATAGACAAGGTTAATATAATTTTTACATTTCGGGATCAGAGCGAAGGAGGACAAACGGTTATCAATGAAGATGATCGTTTTAAATCCATGTCAAAAGCCATAGAAACCGGTTGTGTTAGCTATTTAGATATTGAAGAAAAAGCAGTTAAACGGTTTTTAAATAATATTAAACCGGAACTATTAAAAGATATTAAACTTATTGTTTCAGCGCACGATTTTAATTCAACTCCTGAAGAAGATAAAATAATTAGCCAGTTAGAAAAAAATGATCAATATGGTGATATTCTAAAAGTTGCCTACAAGATTAATTCGGAACAAGATTTAAAGAAGTTGTATCGAGCAGCTCGCGATTATCATAAGCGATGCAATAAGCCAATGATAATTATAGGAATGGGTGAGTTAGGTAAAGATACCAGAATTTATCCTGAATTCCTGCATTCCAATTTAACATTTACTCCTTTGGAAGAGGAAACGAGTAGTGCTCCTGGTCAATTGAGTTATTATACAATTTCAAACTTAAGAAAATCGTTATATGAAAAAGAAAAGACATGTATACTTAACAGGCCTCATGGGTTCTGGGAAGACGACAATCGGTAAGTTAGTTGCACAACGTTTGGGTCGTCCATTTATTGATTTAGATAAAGAAATTGAAAAAAAGGAAAACCGAAGCATTAATGACATTTTTGATCAAGACGGAGAAGAATATTTTAGACAAGTAGAAGCAGAAGTTCTAAAATCGTTACAACCGGAACGTTATATGGTAGTAGCTACTGGTGGTGGAATTATTCTTAATGAAGCCAACAGACAAGAAATGAAAGATAAAGGACATATTATTTATTTAAATGTTCCTATTGAAAAGTTAGCTAGTCGTCTAAATGAGGATTATGAACGTCCTCTACTTAAGAACAAGGAAAAAGAAGAGAGTCTCCTTGAACTTAATAAAGAACGCCAACCACTATATCGTGATGGAGCTTATGAACTAGATACAGGAAATTTAACTCCACTTCAAGCTGCAAAAGAAATCGTAGAAGTGGTAAAATAGAAAAACAGTGCCGAAGTGATGGAATTGGCAGACTTGGCGGACTCAAAATCCGCTGTCCCAAAAGACGTATGGGTTCGAATCCCATCTTCGGCACCATTTTTATTTCTCGAAAAATTATTTTATAATATAACTTACTTTCTCAATTTAAAAAGTAAGTGAATTAATTTAACTCGATTTTATTTTCTTTTGATATTATTTACTTATCAAGACAAAATTACTGAATACACTAAAAGGTAAAATAATAAACTTTAATTTAACTTAGTTCTAGATCCAATAAATTCCGCAAATTTTTGAAACATTTTATTTTAAAAGTTAAATTTTTGAATAACAATTGACAATTTTGAGTATAACTTTTTAAATATTAACTAAAAAAGAATTTATATAGGGGGATTTCATGTGTACTGCTTTAGTTAGTTTTAATTTTTCTCAGTTACCAGCTCTTGTGACTAAACCACTTTCAACTTATGATAAAGCGGTATTAACCGGTAAATTACCTAAAAATATTTGCGAAGAGCTGGATAATGAAGAATGGTCAAAACCATATACTAACATAGATGAGCTATTTAAAGATTTAGGACTATTTGATTGAATGAAATATTTTATAGTAGAAGATTTTCTAAACAAATAAAAAAATTCAAAAACAAAAAAGAACTAAATCTAATATACCAATCCATTAATAAACTTAAATTTATAGAACTTCAAGATAATGGCGCTTTACCAGAATGTCATAAACTTCAGGGGAATAAAAAAGATTTATGGGATTATCATATCAAAGGTGATCTTATACTACTTTTTGAATTTGATTCTGAGAATAAAAGAATTGACTTGTTTGGTATTGGAAATCATTATAATGTTTTTGACTAAATTAAAATAAATCTAATTAGATTTTATGGAGATCTTTGATAGTTTTCTTTTTGATTAGGATTTTTAAAGGTTCTATAATTTATTAGATATTAATTGTTTTTTAATAATCTTACTTTATGTACTGCTAATGATATTTAGTTACTTTATTAAAACTGAAAAGTTTTTAATGGAGGATTTTATGGATACTGCTTTAGTCAAATTAAACTGGATTTCTCTATTACCGTGTAAAAAAGATAATAAAATAATAGTTGACGGACAACTCAAAAAGGAATTGTGCGAGGAATTCGAAAACGAAGAATGGTCAATACCATATACGGATATAGATGAACTATTTAAAGATTTAGAACTATAATATTACTAATTCAATATTTGATCAAATTCTTTAAATTAAATACGAAATACCTAATAATTTAGTTTTTAGTTTCTAATAGTTTTAAATTAGTGGATTCATCTATAAATATTATTAATGCTAGATTAATAGATTGATCTAGTAGCAGTTAAAAAAAACAGCAATCCATTTTGAATTACTAAAGAATTGATTACTTGGGATAGTAATATTAAAACTAAATTTATTTTAAATAATTTTTTACATTTAGAAATCACCTGATAAATATAGTTTAAGCTTAAAATATTATTTGAGAACTTTTAATTTAGATTTTCTTACTATTCTCAATCTTTAATGATCGAAATAAAATAACTAATTAATCAGGAGGGATAACTTATGGACAGTGTTTTATATAAAGAAAGATTCTTAAAAAAATCTGAAAAGTCAGAACTAAATAAAGAACCGTTTTATTCAGAAGAAAATTGGAATGCAATGATTAAAGCTAAAAGGCAACTCGATCGGGGTGAAGGGATAATATTCGACATTGAGAAGATTGATGAATGAAGTTATTTGGTCTGATTTAGCATTTGAACAGCAATCACAATTACAAAAGAATCAACCTAAAGCTTTTAAAAAACTAAAAGAAATTATAAAACAGATCAGAAGAAATCCCGAAGAGATGTTAAGAAATTCTGAACCTTTAAAATACGAATTAAGCGGTTTTTATAGTTACCGATTAAATAAAAAAGATCGTTTGGTTTATAGAATTAGACAGATAGATAGTCAAGAAATATTGGAAATTCTTGAATGTATATCTCATTATGGTGAATGATAACGTCCTTAATTATTAGGGCGTTTTTTATTTCTTCAAGAAAGGATTTATTTAGAAAATAATAAATTCCTCTATTTTTCAAATTTTAATTTACCTATATCACTAACAATATATGAAGTCGAGATTACTAGAGTATCTTTATTTTGAGATATGAACCGGGACTTATTTAAACTAATCAAATGAAAATGATTTATCCTCCCATTCAAAGAAGACCCCCGCTTCAAACGAATGTTTTCGTTAAGCGGCGGGATGAATTTGAACAAACCACCAGAAAGCGGCATAATAAGCATATAATAACTCAAACAAAAAACGAAAGGGGTAGGCATGGTCAAAAATACCGCTAGAAAGCTCCGGATCTATCCGGACGAAAAGCAAAAGCAGTTCTTTGAAAAAAACTTCGGCTGCCGCAGGAAGGTATATAACA
>CANQNI010000138.1 GCA_947625175.1 uncultured Eubacteriaceae bacterium
CGAGTTATACAATGAGTGAGACTATTTACATTTTCTTTACCACCGACATTCTCGACGATAAAATCAGCAAGTTCATCATAATTCTTTGCCATGTATAAACCTCCACACAAGATTGAATGATTAATTAAATATAAAAAAAGAAAATAAAAACATGTTTGTTTAACAATCGTTTACACCGATAGTATATCAATAAATTTGGTCAATATGACGATAGTGTCCATTTTTCAGTGTATTTTCATTAGGGAATAATAAAAGGAAATTAAGTATTTGTTTCATATTTTTCGAAAAAAGGCAAAAAAAATCATCATGAAAACGTTATAATAAAAAAAAGAAACAACCTATAACGAGGTTCATGATGAAATCTTTACACATAACTCAATGTGAATGTGATGATTATTGTATCACAATAAAAAGGGATATTTTAAACAATTTAAAAAATATTTGTATCAAGGATTTAATAATTTTTGTAATTGAGTTCACACTAACTATTCTCATGGAGATAGAACTTTCCCAAATACTCACTTTAAAGAAAGGGGAACATTCAAAAGAACGCACTGATTACCGTAACGGGTATAATGTCAAAACCTGACATACTTTAATTGGTGAAATCACGCTTGAAATTCCCAGGCTCCGCCATGAAAACTATCAACCGTTTTTTCTTCCAGCTTTAAATTACCTAGAAGAACAGCGTAAAAGACTAGTTGCTTTTTCTTTTGTTGCTGGTTTGACCACCCGTATGATCAGTCCGCTTTTTTCCCTGCTTGCACTTAAGCCGGTTCAGAAATCAACAGTAAGTGTCTATAATCAAAAGTACCTCGAAGAAGAGTACCATCTGTTCAGGGAAAAAGATTTATCTGGAACAGACTGTCCTATAATAATGGTTGATGCCCTCTATGAGGATGTCCGCATAGGAACCTCCTTAGAGAAGGCGGCTGTTATTGTAGTAACGGGAATAGACAAGTATGGATACCGGGTGTTACTGGATATTGCTGTTACGCTCAGGGAAAATAGGGAAACCTACCAGAATGTTCTCAGTGGGCTCAAAAGACGCGGTTTAAAGACACCAGAGCTGGTTATATCAGATGCTAATCTGGGAATACGTCAGGCAGTTCGCACTATCTTTGTAGGAAGTTTATGGCAGCGCTGCGCGGTTCACCTGGTCCGGGAAACTTTAAAAAGAGTGTCCCAGGACAATAAGAGATTATTCTATTCTTATATTCGCCGCTGCTACCAGGCCCAGAGCAGGAAAGAAAGTCAAGCCTATCTGGATAAATTGTGTTTAAAATTCGGTAAAACTGAGCCTTACGCCGTTAAAATGTTTAAAGAAGGAGCAGCTGATACCTTTACTTTCCATGAATTTAGTTCAGTTCCCTATTATAAAATCTATAGTACCAATATCCATGAAAGACTCAACCGCAGTATCCGCCACCGCACCCGTAATTCCGAGCAGTTTCCAGATGAAGCCTCTTACAGTCGTCTGGTCGTGTGCTGGTTAAAATTCTTTTGCCCCAGCTGGGAGAGAAAACGCTATCTGCAACCCGAACAGATGCTCTCTGTGCGTAAAAGCGGTGAAAACCGCAGAGTCTGCCTTGAAAAAGAGACAGGAACCATTCAATTAAAGCCTTCTAAAGCCCTACCAGAAACCAGTTTTTTCTACATCTGCTGTATTCCCCAAACTATTAAAACCGGTTCTATTAAAAACCAGACTACTGCTATTGTAGTAGTAAAGGCCAATAAAAAGGAACACAAACAGGTTATAGGTTATGAACTCATCACCGGTTTAGATGATTTTTCCAAATATAACAATATAGTTGAGACAATTAATAATAACCTTAATACTTGCGACTACCTAATTGTTACAGAGTATGGTTATCCTGATTTGGAAAATATCCTTGAAAGTAACTTTTCCGTCAAACACATCCAGTATACTCTGGCGTCTATTCCAGCAGGCGTTTTAGCCTTTATTCCCCCTCAAGTCTTAAAATCTGTAAAGGAAATAATGAATGTATTTAATTACCCACAATCCCAGGAATTCCTAGAGCAGGTTTTCAATTCACTGGTTCAGCTTTGGCAGAATACTCTGCCCCAGGCTGCCCTTTTCTTAATAAAATACCAGGGCTATCTTTTTAACTTTTCCCGTTTTAAAGACTTTGAAAAGGCAGCTACTCTAAAAGAAACAGCTGAAATCCGTAGAGAAATTAACAAAGTCTTCGGTTTAGCTAAAATAAAATCAGACTATTACGGCATTAATAGTAAAATCAGTTCCCTAGTAAACCAATTGAATGAAAAATGGAATCAGAAACCACGTTTGAAATTTCCTAAAGCTCTAAAAACTCCAGTTAAGCCAAAACATCAACCTGTCTTTAAAATAAGTAAGAGTAAGTCTAAAAGATCTAAATCCAGGATTCCAGTTAGTAAAATAAAACCGCCTCGAATTACTCCAGAAATGGATGAAAAATGGTTATCATTATTACGTAATTCGAGATATAAAAATTTAATTTAATTTTATTGAAAATACACTGAAAGTTGGACACTATCTATTTTTGAACATTAAAAAACTCCCCAGTTAAATGAATGGATCTCATTCAACTGAGGAGCTTATGTATTAACCTAAGATTACATCATCAGTAAGTAAACTTTCAAGAATATTATCAGGATCTTCAGTAAGCGTAGTCATAAGTTCAATCTCACCACCACCTTCAACTGAAAGGGTTGGTCCTTTTTCATCTTCAAGTTCTTCTACTATTTCGCCTTCTTCAATATCATCCTGTTGAGGTAATCCATGATCGATTTCTACCTGATCATATTCAGAAACACCAGTTCCAGCTGGAATTAGTTTTCCGATCATAACATTTTCTTTCAGTCCAAGTAGAGGATCAATTTTGCCTTTAATAGCAGCATCTGTTAAAACTCTGGTAGTTTCCTGGAAGGAAGCTGCAGCCAGGAAGGAATCAGTAGCTAATGAAGCTTTAGTAATTCCTAATAATTCTCTCCGTCCAACAGCCGGTTGGAGTCCCTGTTCAAGAGCTTCTTCATTTGCTTTATTAAACTGGAAAATATCAATAGTCGATCCGGTAATTAAATTAGTATCACCGGCTTCTTCTACTTTAATTTTTCTCAACATTTGTCTGATAATAAGTTCAATATGTTTATCACTAATATGAACACCCTGAACACGATAAACCTTTTGAACTTCACTTAAAAGATAAGCCTGAACTTCATTAATTCCTTTTATTTCCAGAATATCATTTGGATTAATTGGTCCTTCTGTAAAGGCATCACCAGCGTTGATATAATCACCAGTATTGACTTTAAGTTTAGAACCATAAGGAATGAGATAAGTAAAGATTTCACCACTATCTGTTTTGACATTGGCTTCCATCTTCTTACCTTCTACTATTTCAACCTGTCCAGAAACCTCAGAAATAATAGCCTGTCCTTTTGGTTTACGGGCTTCAAATAATTCTTCAACTCTTGGGAGCCCTTGAGTGATATCATCAGCTGAAGCAACCCCACCAGTATGGAAGGTACGCATAGTAAGCTGGGTTCCGGGTTCACCAATTGACTGAGCAGCAATTGTACCAACAGCTTCCCCAATTTCAACTGGCTGCCAGGTTGTCATATCAATTCCATAACATTTCTTACAAACACCGTATTCTGACTTACAATTAAAGACGGCACGAATCATGACCGATTTAATACCAGCTTCTTCAATCTGTTCAGCCATATCACTAGAAATAATATTATCTTTTTCTACCAGAACCTCTCCTGTTTCAGGATGAATAACATCTTTAAAAGCATATCTTCCTTCAATACGTTCTGCTAGTGTTTCGATTACTTCATTATCAACTATAATAGCTTCAACATTATAGCCTTCAGTTGTTCCACAATCTTCTTCACGAACAATAACTTCCTGGGAGACATCTACTAATCTACGAGTGAGGTAACCTGAGTCAGCTGTTCTTAATGCAGTATCAGCAAGACCTTTTCTGGCTCCATGGGTAGATGAGAAGAATTCCAAAACGTTAAGACCTTCACGGAAATTAGATCGAATTGGTAATTCAATAACTCTACCAGTAGGATTAGTCATTAGACCACGCATACCGGCTAATTGTCTTATCTGATTTCTACTACCACGAGCACCTGAATCCGCCATCATATTTATTGGATTAGTTGGTTCTAAGTGATCTAATAAAGCTTTTGTTAAATCATCCGTTGCGTTATTCCAGATTTCAACAACCTTATCATAACGTTCTTGATCAGATATAAGACCCTGTTTAAACAGATCATAATTTTCTTCGATCTTTCTATCAGCATCTGCCAGGATTTCTGCTTTATTCCCTGGAACCTTCATATCCGAAATACCAACTGTAATACCTGATTTGGTAGAGTATTCATAACCTTTACTCTTTATTTCATCAAGCATTTCACTCGTTACAGTAGGTCCATATTTTTT
>CANQNI010000139.1 GCA_947625175.1 uncultured Eubacteriaceae bacterium
CAGCCGCAGCAATTGGAAGTAGACCAACTGGGGTGAGAACTGTAAAACGTCCACCAACATCATCAGGAATAATAAAGGTTTCATAGCCTTCTTCATCTGCTAATTTTCTTAAAGCTCCTCGAGCTTTATCTGTTGTAGCATAGATTCTTTCAGCCGCTCCTTTTTTGCCATATTTTTCTTCTAGCATCTTTTTAAAGATTCTAAAAGCAATCGCTGGTTCTGTAGTTGTTCCTGATTTTGAAATTACATTAACACTAAAATCTCTATCTCCAATAATGTTAATCAAGTCTTGAATATAACTACCACTAATATTATTTCCAGCAAAATAAACTTCAGGAGCTCCTTTACGTTGTTCTTTTGTTAATTGATTATTAAAACTTGGAGTTAAAAATTCAATTGCTGCTCTAGCTCCTAAATATGAACCACCAATTCCAATAACTATGAAAACTTCTGAATCATCTCTTATTTTTTGAGCAGCTTTTTTTAAACGATCAAATTCTTCTTTATCATAATCAACTGGTAAATCAATCCAACCTAAAAAGTCTTTTCCTAAACCTTCTCTACTAAGTAACTCTTCTTTTGAATGAGTAACAATTTCACCCATTCTCTGAATTTCCCTTTCTTCTACGAAAGCTAATGCAGGTTGATAATCAAAACTAATTGTTTTATCCATATGAACTCCTTATAAGATAATAGAAAGCTTTAACTAATTAATCTCACTACGAAAAATCTATTATTAAAAATTTATACCCAAATTTAGATTAAAGAGATATAGCTTTTTTTCTTGTTATTTTTCTTTAAAGCTCTATTTAAACAGTTTTTATTAGAGAAAACTTAAATTAAGAATATTTGTTAAAAACTTCTTCTGCCTTATTTAGAGTTTATTTATATTAGCCATTTAAATTACCTCTTAATTTGTGCTCTCATTTTACTTGGTTTAACTAAAGATCACTTAAAAGTTCTAAAGAAATGGGAATAATCAATAACAATCTCAATTAAATTTTTAAATTAGGATTTTTGAAATTGACTTCTTTAAATCAAATATAAGATGAGTTTTTTAACAATTAAGTTAATTTATAATCTATAAATAATAGGAATTAAGGTAAGAAATTGATAATTAACAATTTAAAAATAAATAGAAGATAATAAAAAAAAATAAGGGAATTAACTGGAAAAATTATAAGTCTATTGCGCCATAATAATAAAAAAAAGCCGTCCAAAGACGACCACTTATGAACCTGTCAGTTTGCATTATAAATTTTCCATTTTTGCATTAAAAGTTTTCCATTTTTGCATTATAAATTTTCCATTTTATTATCATACTAGTTAAATCGTTCATTATAGATTTAACTAGTATGATAAGGCTTAAAGATTATTTATATAACTGTTTAAATCTAACGGATAAAATTTACAAACCATCTCATCAAAGTAATCTAAGGAATATTCATTTACTCCTAAATCTTTTCTTACTAAAACAAAAGCGTCAACATTAGGAATTGAGATATAATACCGACCTAATAATAGTACATCTACAGGATTAATAAAATCATTTAGATCTAAATTTAAAAATTCCCACATAATAAAGTGATAGATTGGATGGATTCCTTTTACCTTACGATGAAGTAAACCTGTTACTTTGTGAGATCTAGAAGATAGTTCACTCCAAGAACATCCTATAATTTCAAGTAATTCATAACCAAAATACTTTTCTAACTCTCTTAGGAAGAGATCTGGTTCAAATAATTTTATATTAACTTCATTAATGACTTTATGATAAACAGCTTTTAAATATTCATCACTAAAATTTTTAAAAGCTACTGCCCAACGACTATATTGTTGTACTCTAGGTTCTGCTTCAATTGGTTCAACAAAATCCTTTTTTTCTAATAAATCAAAAGTTTTAAAACCATTAGGACGAAAAGGTTTTAATAAAACACCATGCTTAGGACAAACATTGATACCAACATATTGATGTGAAACATGAAAGTATGGTATTCCATATTCCTTTAAATCTTCCTTTAAACAAAGCGGGCAAAATGACAATTTTGGTTTTAGAAACTCTTTAGCCATAAAATTTTTTAAAGACCATCTTGGTTTTTTTTCTGGTTTCCTTGAAAAATATTTTTTTATAAACCTTTTTTGTCGCTCGATTGAAAAGGATGACATATAATAAGGTAATGTACTATGATTAAAGATCTCAACCTGATTTTCATAACGGTAAAATGGATAAACAGCTGATAAATCAGTAGATGGATTTTTAAAATAATCATGAGAGAATTCTAAGACTGATTGACTTCCTAAGAATTTAAAGGTTCGAGCAAGTGTTGAATAAAAGAGTTCATCAGGAAAGGGATCGAGAGTATAATACTTAGAATAATTCATCCACATAGGCAATATTTTGAGTTAAATCGACTTGATCTATTTTTTCTTCTTGATTATTTTTCTTTTCTTTTAATAATTGTTTAATAAGTTCATAAATTTTAGGAAGATATTCTATCTTAGGTGTTCCAGGCTCGATTTGGCTGCTAATTAATCGGGCCTGTTTTTTTAACTCTGTTTTTGAAAAAGTTTCTAAATAACCAATATCTTCAAGTAAGTAATAGATTGTATCTTCTAATTCATAATGTTTATTATGATGACGGATTTTTGTATTACTTTCTTTTACTGAATAACTTGGTGTTAAAATCCAGTCTTCCATTTTCATCATTCGACTTAAATTGTTATTATTAATATCTTTAATATTCTTTTGTATGTTCGGAAAATGTTGTAATGCTACCTCCTTAATTAATTCTGGTGTTATAACTTCCTTTTTTAAATCATCTAAAAGGATATACTGAACTTCATAAAAGAGATCCTTAAGAATTGCCGGAACACCATTTGAATAATAGTGTAAAGCTTCAAAAATTTCTGGAGTCAATTCATTTTTTTCTTTTAAATATAGGCCGTCTTCCCATAAAATTTTAATCAAGTTTTTCCAATCTCTACTATTTTTATTATAGGTAGAAAGAATTTTAGAACCTCTTCTTTCGAATCTACGACAAAGGTGAAAGGTTCCTTTAAGTAGTTCTAAACTTTTAGGAGTTCCAATAATAACAAACGGGCATCCGATTTTATTACTAAGATTGTTTAAAAATTCAGTTAAACGATTTTTACCATAGTTTCCATTAAGTAAATTTTGACTTTCATCTAAAATGAGTAAGCCAACGGAATACATTGAACATAATTTAGCTATTAAGGTTGATAAACTTGCCGTTGAAAGTCTTCTATTATTTTCTGCATAATTAGAACCAGCTGCTTCATCAATTGCATTAAGTACTTCTAAACAAAAAGCTTTAATAGATCCATCATTCGGAACGTTAATATGTAGATAAACTATTTGAAAAATATTAAGTGGAATACCACAATAATTCTCATGTTTAATAACTTGAGGATAACTTTTTAAATATTTCATTATTGTTGTAGTTTTCCCCATTCCAGAACAGCCTACTAAGAAAGTAGAACCAATGGGATCTTTTAAATCAGGAATATTATTAAAACCTTCTGTAATTATTTTATAAGCTGTCCGTTGTTGAGCATTCTCCAGAGGGTTTCGTCTTCGATAACCTTCTCTAATTAGTAAATCAATATTGGTTGAAAGACTTAATCCCCAGTTAGTAGGGATAAATATTTTTGAAAGATTAGAGAGTTTACCTAGTCTCACTTCAGGAGGAAGATCTCGAACTGAATCTGGAATATAATTTCTAGAGATGAAAATTTCACAACGTTCTTCTTTTGTTTTATTAAAAAGAGGTAGAGCTTCAATTAGTGGATTATTAAAATACTCCTCAATCGGTTGAGTTTTATATTCTGCGTTTACCATTTAGATTTGAACCCTTCTAAAGTCCTTTCAATAACATCATAATTATTAGCTAAAGGTTCTTGTTCATCTGTTTGCATAATTGCATCTTCTAATTCAGCTTTCATTGGATTTAGATTTGTTCTTTCTAGTTTTCTATTTTCTTTAATCTCCTTTTTTCTAGCTGCTTTAGAAACACTAGTTTTAACATCAACAACAGAATTATTAATATTCTTTAAGTTTTCATTTAATTGAATTCGGTTGGTAATAGATAATTCTTCTAAAGCCTGATTTTTTTCTTTTCTTAGTTGATTGTAAATTTTTACCTCCTCTTGACTCATTCCCTTATAACTTGAAAAAGTATCTGAAAGTACTAGGGTCAAATCCCCTTCTTTTGTTTTAAGATAACCTACTGAAACATCTCTAGGATCGTAAGAAAACTCTACTTTTTCATTCATATGATTAAGTAGCCAAGATTCAGTTGCTTGGTCTGGTGCTGTATAAACCAGGTTATTAAATTTAATTCCTCTTCTGGTTATTGTTTTTTCTATACTTGGTAATATAGCTCTTTTAAATTCTTCACCATTAACTTTTGATAAAGAATGAAGATAATGATAAATT
>CANQNI010000140.1 GCA_947625175.1 uncultured Eubacteriaceae bacterium
TAGAAGATTATCTTAATTATTATCAAAACAAACCTCTTGATTTATCAGAAGATTATATTTTGGATAATACAGGATGGAAAGAAAAATCTAATTATAGAGACCTAAGAAGTGCTGCTTTAACCAATCAGGAAGAATTATTATTAAAATCTATTGCTAATCCAATAATTCAATCTGAATATAATAAATATATTCAGATGAAAGATATACTCAAACTTTATTTAAAGGATCATCCTGAAAAAGCTGAGATAGTTAACAAAATTATTAATAAAAATGATCAACAGATTAGTGAATTTCTGAAACAATATATCAATTTAGAAAAAAATGAACTATTATCTGATAAACAAAAGGAAACAATTAAACAAGCTGAACAATCAATTCAGACATTTAATAATAGTTATAAATCTCAATTAACGGATTTATTTGAACAGGACGTTTTTGGACTTGAAGTTGAAATGAAATATATTGATATGTTAGCTCAAGCAGATAAAAAAATTAATGGGTAAATTAACATTTGTTTTGGGTGGAGCCCGGAGTGGGAAAAGTAATTATGCTGAAAAGTTAGCTTTGGAATTTGATAGTCCCAGGATTTATTTAGCTACTGCTCTTCCATCGGATAAAATGATGGAGTATAGAATAAAAAGACATCAGAAACAGAGATTAGACCAATTTCAAACAATTGAAAGATATAATAATTTTAATCAATTACAATGTAATCCAAATTTTATTAAAGCCAATGTAATTTTAATTGATTGTCTTACTCTTTTAGTAACTAATCAAATGATGGACTATCATCTGGATTGGAATACAATTAATCCAGAAAGAGTTAATGATATTGAAAAAAATATTCGTGAAAGTATTCTTAATCTTTTAGATATAATTAAAGAGAAGGAAATAATTATAGTTTCTAATGAAGTTGGATTAGGAATTGTTCCATCTAACATGTTTGCTAATTATTTTAGAGATATTTTGGGTAGAATAAATCAATTAGTGGCCAGTAAAGCAGATAATGTAATTTTTATGATTGCTGGTATCCCAAACTATATTAAAGGAGATAAGAAATGAGTTTATATACAGAATGGGAAGAAAAAAAGAAAGAAGTAACTTCAAAACCTTCAAGTAATCCCTATTTTTGGGACGATTATTTTAAAAAGGAAACTGAAGTTTATAAAAATATTTTAAAAGATAAAGAAAATCATATTACAGGAACTGTTGAAGAAATAGCCGAAAAATTCCAACTAGAACCTTATGAACTTTTAGCATTTTTAGATGGGATAGAAACTAGTTTAAATAATGATTTAGATGATTTAAAGAATTATGAATTAGACAGTCAACTTGAACTGGATATTAATTTTGAAAAGCTTCTTTATAATATGCATCTGAATAAAGCTCCCTGGCTCTATTCTCTTGAAGAATGGAATGAAATTTTCTCACCTGAAAAACAACAGGAGATAGAAGATAAATATCATTACGGTAGAACAGTTAGAAAAGAAAAAAAGATTGGTCGAAATGATCCATGTCCATGTGGTAGTGGTAAGAAGTATAAAAACTGTTGTGGAAGAAAAATAAAAAAGGTTTCCTAAAGAAAGTGGGTGACAAGCTTGGATAACCAGACAATGATTCAGTATTTTGAGTGGAATTTACCAGCAGATCAAAACCATTGGAATTATATAAAAGAACATGCACCCCGTATGAAGGAACTAGGAATTACAATGGCCTGGTTACCTCCAGCTTATAAAGGATCAGCTGGAATAAACGACGTTGGATATGGTGTTTATGATTTATATGATTTAGGAGAATTTGATCAAAAAGGAACCATTGCTACAAAATATGGAACTAAAGATGAATATTTAGCAGCAATTAAAGCACTTCAAAATAATGGAGTATTAGTATTAGCTGATATTGTTATAAATCAGATGTTAGGAGCAGATGGTACTGAACCTGTTTATGCTACTCCTGTGGATCCAGACGATCGATATAAAGATATTGGAGAATCTAGAGAGATTTTAGCTTATACCTATTTTAAATTTCCTGGAAGAAATGGAAAATATAATAATTACGAATTTCATTGGAATCAATTTTCTGGTGTTGATTATGATGATCGAACCCACGAGAATGGAATTTTTCGTTTTACCAATAAAGAATGGAATAACCCAGTAGATGATGAATATGGTAATTTTGATTATTTGATGGGTGCTGACCTGGATATGGATGACGAAAGAACTCGAGAAGAATTAATTAATTGGGGGAAATGGTATACTTCATTAACCAATCTTGATGGATTTCGTCTAGATGCTGTCAAGCATATAAAATTTCCATTTATGGCTGAATGGGTTAGGGAAATGCGTAAATATATGGCTGATAAGCTTGGCAAAGAAAATGTTATGGCTGTCGCTGAATATTGGTCTGGAGATGTTGGAAAACTAATCCGATATATTGATGATACTGATCATGCTATTCAACTATTTGATGTTCCTCTCCACTTTAATTTTGAGCAAGCTTCTAAATCTGGTGGGAATTATGATATGAGTCGCTTATTGGATAATACTCTAATCCGGTATGAAACATTCAACTCAATAACTTTTGTTGATAATCATGATACTCAACCAGGAGAATCGCTTCAATCCTGGGTAGAAGGTTGGTTTAAACCTCTAGCTTATTCTATAATATTATTACAGCAATATGGAATTCCTTGTGTTTTCTTTGGTGATTATAGGGGAATGCCTCATGATAAATTAGCTCCTGTTGCCGGAATTGATGAATTATTATTGTTAAGAAAGAATCATGCCTATGGCTTAGAATATCCTTACTTTGATGATCAAAATATTATAGGATTTACCAGAGAAGGAGATGATGAACATCCTAAATCCGGACTCGCAGTAATTTTATCAGACAATGCTGGTGGCGAAAAAGAAATGTATATTGGCGAAAAATTCTTTGGAGAAGAATTTGTAGATTATTTAGGTAATGTTAGTGGTTCTATTTATATTCGGGAAGATGGTAAAGCAGTCTTTAAATGTGCTGGTGGCTCAGTTTCAGTTTGGGTACCGAAATTAAGTATGAATGAACAGGAATTAGCCAACAGGCAATATAGAATTGATCATAACCATTATAATGACGATGATATAGAACCTCAGGAAAAAGTTATTGATGGTGTTAGTGAAGAAATGTTTGAAAATAAAAAAGAAAAGGCCAAGACAGAGGAAAACTAGCATCTTAAGGAAATTCCGAATAAGTTCTAGAAAGATTTTAAATTGAATAAACGATATAGTTTGATTATTACTTGTATCCCACTATTTGTACTTGCTTATGAAATTCTTATGAGACTATTAGGTTTTGGTGTAGTATTTGATCAATTAGAATATCGAACCAAGGCAATTACCAATAATGCTGTAGTAAATACAGCCAAATTTGCAGAAGAACATAGTTATCGTGATAAGAAAATAGAAGGTACTTGGAAAGCTCAAAATTGTTCAATAGATGGTAGGGAAGATGCTGAAGTTACCATAAAACTCTATCCTGATAATTCCTATGCTGAAAGAATAAAGAGTAAAGATGAAGTAAAAGATACAGTAAAAAGAGGTACTTATTACGCTAAAGATAATCAAATTTCCTTAATTCCTAATTATTATAAGGATAAAGGACAGGAGATTGCTCTAAATGCCTTAATAAATCATGCTGATCGGTATGGAGAAGGATTTACGTATCAGTTAAAAGATAACAAATTAGAATTAATTAATTCTAAGACTAATGAAACAATCGTTTTAGAAAAAGTAGTTAGTAAGAAAATGGGGAGATGATTATCTCTCCTTTTTTATTAACGAAATAGAAACAAAATTAAAATTGTACTTATTTAATTTTCCTTTAAATTTTCTAATTTCGTAATAAACTCTAAATATAATTTCCCCTTTTCTTTAGGAATTTGAGAGAAAACTTCTAAAATCTCATCCGAAAATTCCTTATCTTTTCCAAATTTTAAATAATCAACAGTTGTATTTAAAGAATTGGCTACTTTTCTGATAGTTGATTCTGAAGGATTTTTCTCTGGATTTTCAATATTTTTAATTGTTGAAAGAGAAATATTAGCATTATTTGCTAAATCTTCTTGTCTCCAATTTTTCTTGTTCCTTAATTCTTTTATCCGTATATTCATACCTGGATAATTCTTGTTCATAAGATGTCCTTTTACTATTTTGAATTAATTGATCTAATTGATATTAAAATAAAGAAGGGCTCTATTTTACTTTATTTCCAGAGACAAATAATTGGATTTCTGATTTGTTTAATCAATATAAAGTTAACTAGGATTAAGCTTTTTAAACTTGGTAAGTTTATTTTTATTAATCGCGCTTAAATAATTTGCACTTTTTTAATTCCCTTGTTATAATAATTAAGCCAATTAATT
>CANQNI010000141.1 GCA_947625175.1 uncultured Eubacteriaceae bacterium
AAAAAGATATAATTGTTGAAAATAAAAGTGCTGAAATTTGGGCTAGTGCAGTTACAAAACATAATATCTTCGAATTAAAAGAGTTAGCAGCAAAATTAGCTAAATCTGAAGAAACAGAAAAAAGAATTGTTGGAGATTTACTTGAAACAGGTGATATTGTTGTTTTAGTTATTCCTATTGATAAAGCTGCTCCAAAAGGTCGGTTAATTTTACCTCAACAACAAACGATTAGAGATATCCTTGAAAGTGGTGCTTCAGCACTGGTATGTAGAGATTTCGAACTCGAATTAACTTTAAAGAATCTTGGAAAAGATCCTAAATTGGTCATTACTGATTCGCAGGTTTTTAAAAAAGTTAATGAAATTGTTCCAGAACATGTTCCTTTAACTTCTTTTTCAATTTTAATGGCACGTTATAAAGGAGATCTTGAAACCTTAATAAAAGGCGTTAAAGAAATAGATAAAATAAAGGAAGATGATAAAGTTTTAATAGCTGAAGGATGCACCCATCATAGACAATGTGATGATATTGGAACTTATAAAATACCAAAATGGCTTGAAGAAAGAATAAACCAGAAACCGAATTACAGTTTTACTTCAGGAGTTGAATATCCGGAAGACTTGGATCAATTTAAGTTAATAATACATTGTGGCGCCTGTATGTTACGAGAAAAGGAAGTAATGTATCGAATTCAAAAAGCTATAGATATGAATATTCCTATAACAAATTATGGCATATTTATGGCATATATTAATGGAATTCTAGAACGAACCTTACAACCTTTTCATGATTTGTATGAACTATATAAAAATAAATAATGAGATTATTAATAGACGAACAAAGCATCCCTGGTTCAGTTTTAGATTATAGTAAATGGTTAGCTAAAAAATTTCACTTGGAATCAAAAGTAATTAGAAAAAGAGAAGAAGATTTATATAAATTGACTAGCGAAGATTTTGACGATGAACTAAAAAAATTAACTAGTTATTCTTATCTAAAAGATATTCTAGATAATATGGACTCAACTGATATTTTAATTACAGATGATCTTGAATTAGTATCTTATGCTTTACCTAGACTGGCCTCTATAGTGGGATCTGATGGTCTAGTCTATTCTGCAGAAAGACTTGAAAGACTTAATATTCAAGAACATCTAAACAGAATTCAAGGTAAACATAATGTTAAAAAGCTTCTAAAAAGCCGTGATAAAAATTTAGATGAACAATTTAAACAAACTTTATATGAATTTCTAGAAAATGTTAGTGCATAAAATTAAAGGTACTCAAATTATTTTTTGAGTACCTTTAATTAGTTCTTGATAATAACTGTCTTAATTAACCTTGAGCGTAGTAATCCAATTTTGATTTTAGAACATTTTCAGGTTGTAGACCGATTATAGTTTCTACTGGTTCACCATCTTTAAAGAATTTTAAAGTTGGAACACTCATAACACGATATTTTTGTGCTAAATCACTTGATTCATCTATATCTACTTTATATATTTTAACTTTATCTTCAAATTCCGGAGCTAATTTTTCTAAAATTGGAGAGAGTAACTTACAAGGTCCACACCATTGAGCAAAGAAATCAACTAATACTGGTTCTTTTGAATCTAAAACATCCTGATCAAATTCTTTAGTATCTAATACTTTCATTTCAACCTCCTATGCAATTAACTGTTCTAAATTTAACTTAATTTCTTTTTTTAAATGATTATCCAAAAGTGGATCTTTTTTATCAGTATCTGTTATTTGAATAATTCCTTTCATTTCAGCCTTTATATCTGGTAAAAGGACATTATACGTATTTTTAAAAGCTGTAAACTGGTCTTTATATTCAGGAGCACCTCCTAAATGAATCCCTAAAAATTGTTTTCTTTTAATGGAACTTTTATCTCTTAAGTTATAAAAAAGTTGACACCTATCGATTAATTTTTTTAACATTGCAGGAATATTCGAAAAGTAAACAGGAGATATAAATATTAATATATCAGATTGAGCGATCTCCTGATAAATTTCAGTCATTGCATCTTTAATGATACAAATACCTTGATGAGCTTTACAATATTCACAACCTAGACATTCTCTAAGATCTAATTGAGCAATATCAATTAACTGGATATCAAACAATTCATCATCAAAGTAGTCTACAATATTTTTTCCAATTTTATAACTACAACTATCTTTATGACCAGAACCTACTAAAATAAGTATAGATTTCTTAATCATAACTGTAATATACCCAATTATTTTTATTTAAGAACAGAAATAAAAAAAGGAGTCCTGTGACTCCTTGTGAATTCTTTTGAACTATGATCGATGTTTAGCTCTTCTTCTATTCGATCTAGCTTTCTTATAGGTTTTAGTTGTCTTTTTTCCCGTTCTAGAAGAATATCTCTTCTTTGTACGAGTTTTTTTATTACTAAATTTTCTAGGTTTTTTTGATTTTTGTGCTTTTGTCTTAGTTGTTGTCTTTTTTTCCTTTTTATCAGAATTTTTTAACTTTTCGTTTTTATTTATTTCTCTTTTCTTAAACGGTCGTCTCCGAGCTCTTTTTCTTTTTTGAGAATCGGATTTTGCAGTTAATTTATTTTCTTTATTTACTTTTACTTCTGGAATCTGTTCAACTTCTTTTTCAATTAAAGATTGTTCTCTTTTAGCTTCAGCTAGCTCTTCGAGTGTATATCTTTTTATTTCAACTTCATCACGGTTATTAACTATTTTCATTAAAACCGCTTGGTCCAAAGTATTTAATTTATAAACCGTTCCCATTCCAATTGGTGTCATTAATTCATCACCAATATTTGGCATTTTCTGAGAAACTTCTTCATAATAGTCTTCTTCATATTTAAGACAACAGAGAAGTCGACCACATATTCCTGATATTTTAGTTGAATTAAGTGAAAGATTTTGATCTTTAGCCATTTTTATAGAAACTGGCATAAAATCACTTAACCAGCAAGAACAACAACATTTTCTTCCACAAACGCCAACACACCCATATTTCCTTGCTTCATCCCTAACTCCTATTTGTCTGAGTTCAATACGGGAATGAAAATAACCAGCCAGATCCTTTACTAACTCTCTAAAATCGACCCGTCCTTCTGCAGTATAATAAAAAATTACTTTTTTCTCATCAAAAGTATAAGTTACATCGATTAACTTCATGCCTAAATTATGAGCGTCAACTCTTTTTTTGAAAATATTTTTAGCTTCTTCAGCTTTTTCTTTTAATTTTTCATTAGCATTTATATCTTCTTTTGTAGCTTTTCTAATGATGGAAAAATTTTCAATAGGACTTTCTTCAGGAATCGAACGCTTTCCAAGAGTTACAGAACCAAATTCTTCTCCATTGACGGTTTGAACTATTACAAAATCATCAGGTTCTACATTAACTGTACCTGGTTCATAATAAAAAACTTTTCCTGACTCCCGGAACTTGATCCCTACTACGATTTTATCCATTTAGATCTGCTCCGTAATAATCTGTATCAGACTACACTCCCATTGTAGTCTCAAATTAACATTATAGGTTAATTTTTCAAGTAGATCAAATAATATATTAATAATTTTAATAATTTTAAAATTAATTTTATTATCTTGAAAACTTAATTCATTTAATTTTTTTATAAAAAATTCAAGAGCATTTTTAGATATAACTTTATCTTTGGATAATTCTTCGCTTAAACTAAAAAGTTCAAATGAATTTCCGTTTATTATTTTAATAAACTGGTTATAAAAATTATTAAGCTTTTCATAGTATTCCGGATCTTCAATTTCTTTTAAAATATTCCCAGGTGTTAAAGTTAAATCTTTCGGAATATAGTCTATTCCTTTAATCTTTAATAAAGAAATTTTTTCTTGCTCATTTAAATCGTGAAATAATAACTCTTGACATCTACTTCGAACAGTTTGAATTAATTTATTTGGAGTACTAGTAATAAATATAAAAATATTTCCCGGGTTAGGCTCCTCAATTGTTTTAAGAAGAGCATTTTGAGCTATTGTATTAATCTTATCAGCATTATCAATAATAAAAACTCTATATTCCCCCTCTAATGGAAGTACAATAGTTTGATCTATTATGTCTCTTACTTCACTAATTGAAATTTGATCATTCTCGTAACCAGCTTTAATAATGTCTGCATGATTTAAAGAAACTTTTCTCTCCTTATTAATTAAGCCACTTTTAATTATTTGAATAGCAAATGCTTCTGCTAATGTTCTTTTACCAATCCCGTCAGGCCCTGAAAAAAGATAAGTATGAGATAATTGATTCTGTTTTAATTGGTTATTTAAAATCCTTTTTTGCTTTTCATGCCCAATAACATTATCCAGTTTCATTATTTAATACCTTTAAAAC
>CANQNI010000142.1 GCA_947625175.1 uncultured Eubacteriaceae bacterium
TTACATGAGAGAAAGCGTTAAAGCAAATGCTTATAAAAGGGCCATTTAATCGTTTACATAAGCAAATCTTTTAAAACCAAAAGTGTTAAAAAAAATAGCCTACCATTTTTTATTTAATATAAGGAATAGGCTATTTTGAAAATTATTTAATATATATGATATTTTGTGTTTACTGTATAGTCACTGTATAGTCACTGTATAATTTACTGTAATTGGATTTATTCTATATTTTTAAATCCCATATTTTCCAGTTCTTTAATATCATCTTGCGTAAAATCTAAAGAACTTGGAGAGGTTTTAACTGCTATTCGTTTAAAACCTCTTTTGTTTTTATAAGTGCACCTTTCCCATTTTTCTCCTAATTTCCGTCTTTTTTCGATAAGAACTCGAGAAAAATCTTTACTGAAATTAACACTATTTTTTGGGATAAATCCATTAGAATCGCAAAAAGATTTATAGTTGTTATAAAGCTCTCTATTTTTAATAAAAGGAAAAGGACTTTTCCCTTCTTCATATTCTTTTATGGCGTTATTAAAAATATCAGCTATAAAATCATAAAAGAGGTATAAATTTTCTGATAAATATTTGAATTCTTCTTTTAACGCTTCTTGGCCTTCATAAGTAGAAGGCTCTCCTTGCATTAATAGACGATTCTTACCTTCTATTAACCAATTAAGTATACCTGGAGCTTCTTCTAGTAATTTAGAAGATAATTTAACATCCTTTTGATGCTCATTTTCCCATAGAGGATTATTAACAAAAGATTCATTGAAATCTATTAAAACAACTCTTCTGTCTATTCCAGCATCATAACTGTTAAACAGTAAATAATCATTGGAACTAAAAATAAACTTAGTTCTAAGTATTGTAGTCTGGGGATCTTTAAACAACTGTTTAGTTGTTATTGGATCTTTACTTGTAATCATCTTAAAAATACTATTAATATCTTTAGATTTTTTACCTGTTTTTTCGTCACCAGAAATATTTAACCATGAATTTTTCATGGTATATAAATAATTAGGGTTCGTTAAACAATCCATAGGAACAGCTGTAATTCTTTCGACTCCTAAAATAAGTCTAATTATTTCCATTAATGTGCTTTTTCCATTAGAAGCATTTTTACCAATAAAGAAGAAAGCAACATCTAAGAATTTATCTTTTATAAGACAGTAGCCTAAAGCTTCTTGTAAAACTTTTACTTTTTGAGGATTTTCACTCATCAACTGAGAAACAAATCTTTTAAAGTTTGGACAATCAGCTTCTGGATCAAAATTATAATCCAGAGCAATAGTCGCGAAATTATTAAATTTATGCGTTTCTAAAGTATCAGTATCTAAATTGTAGGTACCATTTTTTAGAACTAACTTATTTTGATAATTTAGTTCTAATTCATTAGGAACGACGACTTTAGTAAGAATTGTTTTAGTAATTCTACTCTCTAAAGGTTCTCCAGAAAATCTATCTCCTAATGTATCTTGTACATATTTTTTGATTTGAGTATCAGATTTAGGAATAAATATTCCTTTATCTGGATTATATTCATATGTACCAATTGCATCAGAGTAAATGAGTTTATGATCAGAACAAACTTCATCTCGAATTTGAGATTGAATGACTTTAGTTTTTAAAGTCTTTTTTATTTCTTTTAAAACAGATTTGTCAATTTCTGATAAATTAAGCTGTCTGTTTTTTTCGATACAAGAAAAAATATCTTCGATTTGTGAATTGGATAGAAATCTTGAAGGTTTCTTCATGAATTCTTCAAATTCATAAGACATGAATTTGAAGTTGTTGTTTATCGTTTTGGTAAATTCATGCATTGCTAGGAAAGAATAAAAGCTTTCTCTTTCAGTAAAAATTTCTTTTATATCGTTATTTTTATTGAATTGATCCATTATATCTTTGCATTCTGTTACAGTAGGCAATGCAACAGATATATTATAATAGCCTGTTTCTATTAATTTTTTCCCCAAATTAATAATGGCTTTAATTCCAGCAGAATCATTATCAAAGGATATAATAATTTCTTTATACTTATATTTTTTAATGAAATACAAAAGCTTTTTAAAATTCGAGTCTGAGAAATTACAGCTTCCAGAAGATAGAACGGCATAGGTATCCATTTCTTGGATACAAGCATGGGTGTCTCTAGTGCCTTCTGAAATAATTAATCTTTCTCCTCTTTTAGCTGTATGCATACCAATTAAAGGTCTGGCCTCTAAATTAAACCTTTTTAAGGAAGGAAATTTATAATTACTATCAACTATAGGTATATCACTAGCATTATTTATAATATTTCCTTGTGTGTTTCTTCTATAATTGGTATAATGATAAGTAGATATTTTATCCGTATTCACGCTACATTCAGGTGGATTTGGATTAAAGTATCTATTTATCCAATAAATCGGATTTTTAAATTCATCAAATACTGGAAATACAAGCATATTATTGGCTTTATCAAATCCGAGCATTTGATTATTTATATATTCATCCGAGTGACCGCAATTAGAATATAGGTATTCTAGGGCGATCGACGTATTTCTTAAATCACTATGAAATTCCTTTAGCTTATCCCATAGTGATTTATTTTTTTGTTTAAATTCTTTTGTTTTTTTATCTTTCTTAATCCCAGCTTTTTTTTCTGCATAGTCCATAGCATCGTAATAGGCTTGTTCATTTGAAAAATAAGGATCATTAAATTCAAAAACCCTTATAAGATCTATTACATCATGAACTTTTGCATCAGTGCTAAAATCAATCCAATGTTGGTAATCAAAACCATCTCCCGCCTGGTAAAAAGCGGTTTGGTTAGTTTTTCCATGTTTAGAAGGTTCTGTTATTGAAGTGGAAGTCTTATATTTTCCATTCCCATGCATTTCTATACCGTAACTCTGAGCAATAGAAAAAAGATCTAAACTTTCCCTTAGTACTTTTCTTCTATATGAGACTTGCATATGTTCTCCTTATTTTTAATATAAATAATTAAAATAATGTAATTATGTTATAATTACTAGTAACAGAATATTATGCCAATTATCTATTTTTTAGATAATTGATCTACAAATTTTAAAAAGCCTTCGTCAATCTTAGCCTCTATGATGTTGGCTTCTTTTTTTGCATTAAAAAATGCTTTATTCGAATTTGCCCCGCCGTACTTACTCTATTCTTTTTCAAAAAGAATTAAATATGTTTCAATTCGTTCAGATTCTCTAGCACATTGTGTTTCAATTCGTTTAAATTCTCTAGTATAATATTTTTCATTTCGTTTAAATTCTTTAGCACATTTTGTTTTAAGAGCCTTCTCAATTGATTCTATAAACGGACCATCTATAAAATGCTCTAAGGCTTCAGCTATATAATGATCTATAATTTCATCTGGCCGGTGAACCCATGTATGCCCATCGTATTCATAAAAACCATGCTCTTTAGAATACACTAATGTATGGTCTTCTAATATTTCCTTACATATAACATGAACTGGAGGCTTTTTTTGAAGTATATTTGGAAGTTTTTTTTAAAATTTAATAGAGTCTTTTCTTATGTTCTCAATAGTCTTTTTTTCTTCTTTAGAACAATTTTCTAGAGTTTTATTGATAGGAGCATTTTTATTTTCTTTAGGGAAGTAAAAAAAACGAATATCATGACATACCATAAGTATAGAAAATTCTCCTAGTTGACGAGCTGGTTTATACAACATCTTTTTTACTTTATCCAGTTCCAGTGCGCCTTTTTCATCTAAAAATTTTAACGATAAAAAAGTAAATAAAGGAATATTGCAAGCACTTCCTAGAAGTTCTTTTATAACTTCCTCTCCAGTTTTACCGTCCTCTTTATGTTTTTTATAGTAATCATTAAGATTACTCTTATTTACTTCCATAAAGCCGTATTTACCGGAAACATCTATAACAGAGATATTATAAATTTTATGTTCGTAAAAATCAGTTGCCAGTTTATAGGCTCCTGTATAGCCGTTCTCATCAGTGTCTAGACAAATAGCAATGTGTTCGTATTGCTTTGCTAATTCTCTGTATCTTTCTAAATGATTTTCAGGAATAGCAGCGGTAAAGCTAGAAGCCACTGGGAAATTGGCATCAATTACACTTTTTACATCAAGAGGTCCTTCTACAATGATTAAAGTGTTTTTTTCTGTTTCCCCATTCGTTCCCCATTCAAAAACCGGATTTTCTATAGTTTCTGATTTTACGTTATCCATCATCCATTCTTTTTGTTTATTTATCAAATTTTCAAGTTTCCCTTCTTTTTACAGCTTATTGTTTCACCAGTACCGTTAATTATAAAAGCTTATTAAGTTCTTCCCTGGGAATGTACCATCTTTTATCTTTCTTTATTC
>CANQNI010000143.1 GCA_947625175.1 uncultured Eubacteriaceae bacterium
TCTTTTACTCGTCTGGGTTTCCTGCAGCTGCAGCCCCTCCGTTTGGAGAGATAGTTGTATAGCTTATACGAGTGTGGTGGTGTATCCACATTAAAAAATTCGTAGTCTTACTTTGTAGTAGGTTTTATTACAAATATTATTGACTGCGCAATACACTTTCTATTAACTGGACTCGAATCTTTCCCACCGGGGAAGAAGATGAACCAAATGAAGAAGGTCTTAAATTCTACGATAAGGTATTTGATGAATGTCTAAAGTACGGTATTGAACCACTGGTAACTATTAGTCACTATGAAATGCCTTATGAACTTGTCAAGAAATACAACGGGTGGGAAGATAGAAAACTTATTGATTTATACGAAAAATATGCTAAAACTCTTTTCGACCGCTATCACGACAAGGTAAAATACTGGCTGACCTTTAATGAAATAAATGCAGGAACTCTTCCATTTGGAGCTGTTCTTTCAACTGGAACAATTAAAGATTATGAAGGACCAATTGTTAATGTTCCTGATAATCCTCAGGAACGTTACCAGGCGCTACATAATCAGTTAGTGGCTAGTGCTAAAGCTGTTGACTATGCTCATCAAAATTATCCGGACCTAATGATTGGATCTATGACGGCTTTTTCAACTGATTATCCTCTAACCCCAAATCCGGATGATGTTATCAAAACTCAAAAAGAAATGCAGAAAATGAACTGGTATACCTCTGATATTCAGGTAAGAGGTGAATACCCCTATTATGCAGATAAAATGCTCAAGGATATGGGTGTTGAAATCAAAAAAGAAGAAGGCGATGACGAGATCCTAAAGAAAGGAAAAGTTGATTTTTATACCTTTAGTTACTATATGTCCAGTACTATCTCTGATGATGAAAATGCTGAAGCGACTGAAGGAAATATCTCGCTTGGTCTTAAAAATCCATATCTTGAAGCAAGTGACTGGGGTTGGCAGATTGATCCTAAAGGTCTGCGTTATTCACTTAATGAAATCTATAGCCGTTATGGGATTCCTATGATGGTTGTTGAAAATGGACTTGGCGCCCTTGATAAAGTCGAAGAAGATGGTAGTATTCATGATGATTACCGTATTGACTATCTTCGCGAACATATTCGCCAGATGGGTGAAGCCATTAAAGACGGGGTGGATCTGATTGGTTACACGCCCTGGGGAATTATTGATGTTGTCTCAGCTTCAACTGGTGAAATGGCAAAACGTTATGGTGTAATCTTTGTAGATAAATATGATGACGGAACCGGAACACTCGAAAGACGTCCCAAAGATAGTTTCTACTGGTATAAAGACGTAATTGAGTCAAACGGTGCTAAATTAGATTAACAAAAAACTCAGATCAGAAATAAGTCTGATCTGAGTTTTTTAATTTTTCCCTTTAATATATTCCAGAGTAATATAATCGATATCTTCAAGTTTCTTTACCGGATCACTGTTTCTTTCGAATCCTAAATCATTATAAAATGATTCAAATTCAGGTTCTATATGAACTATCACTTTTTCGCCATCCGGTAAACTTTTTAGATAATAATCCATGAGCTCTCTGCCTACACCCCGTTTTTGGGCGTATTTCTTAATTGAAAGAGCACAGATCTCATTGAACCTCGTAACTAGCACACCAATCTCGGCTCCATTTTCAAAGGCGGAGATAAATTTAAATTCAGGATCTTTTAGTTCTTTCGTTTTAATGCTATCACTTAAATTATTAAGTTTAGAACTAACAGGTTCGAACTGATATTCATTAAAAATTTTTTCTAATGTCAGGAGCGTATCCCCATAATTCTCAGTTATTTTTCTAATATTCATTTTAATCAATATCTTTCAGACTCTCTACCATATTAACCCGGTTAATAATTGGTATCATCGTAAAGTTAACTATAATCGTAAAGCCTAAAGTTAGCAGAATGGCATAAAGATAACTTGCCGGGAATATTTCCCGTCCAAACATAATTATATCAAGTTCAACCGTATAAATGATATATCTAAGAAGCAAAACACCAAGGAAAAGACCAATTACAATTCCTATAATTGAAAGAATTATATTCTCTCTAAAGATATAATTATTCGTCTCTCTTGATCTAAAGCCTAGAACCTTCAGTGTAGCAATTTCTCTCATACGTTCACTAATATTAATATTAGTCAGGTTATTAAGAACGATAAAGGCAAGCATTCCAGCAGAGACTATCATAACAATTACAATTATATTTAAACTATTTAACATCTTCTCAGACGAATCTACTAGAGTACTGGTATTTATCGCTGAAACATAGGTGTCTGATTTAATCATATCTTCTGAGAAAGCTTCCTGTTGTTCCTGACTCCCTGCTTTTTCAGAGAAGTTAATAAAGATTGTTGAATAAGAAGGTTTCTCACCTATTAATTTTTCATAATAAGCCGGACTCATATAGACAAAACTTCTGAGGTAATTCTCTGTTTGAGCCGCTACCTTTGCCTCAACCGGTTTATTATTAATCGTGATTCGAATCGTACTCCCCGGTTCTGCCCCATAATTGGTAGCCAATTTCTCACTAACAATAACTCCGTCATCCGGCAGGTCAATTTCTTTCTCCCGGTTTAACCGGTCATGAAGACTAATAAAGGTTGGGAATTCTTTCGTATCTTCAGGAATAATCAGGGTAGCTGAAATTACTGTGTTATCCGGTGTCTTTACATCCACACTTTGCTGATCCGCTGCCAGGGCAGCTGAAACCCTTTCATCTTTAATGACGTCAGCTACTTCCCTGGTTAAATCAGTTTTAGCTTCAGATAAGACTAGACTCTCATCATATTTAAAGATAACCCCGAACTGGTTCGGAATAATCGTAAAGATCGCATCATGAAGGCCAAATCCGGCTAAGATTAGAGCTGTACATCCGGCTATCCCAAAGACAGTCATCAGGAATCGGGCTTTATAGCGGAAGATGTTACGGGCACTAACTTTACTGATAAAGTTAAGCCGGTTCCATATTACAGGAATTCGTTCAAGAAGAATTCGTTTACCAGGCTTTGGTGCTTTGGGCCGCATCAGTTCGGCTGGAACATTTCTAAGTTCAACCAAAGCAATAAAGGTTGCTGCCCCAACAGTACAAACCATTGCAACAATAAAGGAAATAATGACGATATCCCATGGAACAGAGATTTCCAGCTCCGGCATATTATAGAGAATGTTATAAGCGGTAAATATCATATTCGGTAGGATCGCAATTCCAAGTATTGCCCCTATGATACTTCCTATTAAAGAAGCGGTCCCCGCATAAATGACAAACTTTTTAACAATCTGCCACTTGGTGAATCCTAAAGCATAGAGTGTTCCTATTTGGCTTCTTTCTTCTTCTACCATCCTGGTCATAGTCGAAAAGGCTACAAGGGCCGCTACAAGAAAGAAGAATAAAGGAAATACATCCCCTATTTTATCGATTCGTTCTGAATCTTCCTGATAACCGGTATAACCAGGATTATCATCTCTGGTATAAACGTACCATTCCCCTTTATCAAGATTATCAATCTCGTTTTTGGCATCCTGGATCTTTTGAGCAGCATCACCAAGCTGACGCTCGCCATCATCTCGTTGGGTTATAAACTCATTTCTTCCTGAAATAAGTTTGTTTTGATTATCAATCAGGAGATTATAAGAATCCATGAGCTGATTTTGCCCAAGGGTTCGCTGCTCTTCAAATTGTGACCGGCCAATACTAAGTTCTTCTTCTCCAGAAACCAGCTGGTTATAAGCATTCGAGAGTTGAGCTTCTCCCTGAGCCCGTTGCGTATTGAAAGTTTCCTCTCCAACTCTAAGCTCTTTTTCTGCGTTTTGTAGCATTAATAAACTAGCTGCAAGTTGTTGAGAGGCGCTTACCCTGTTAGTTTCAAGTTCATTAACCCCAGCTTCAAGCTCTTTCTGACCATCTTGAAGTTGACTCAAAGCCTTGTCCAATTCCGCTTCACCTTGGGCTCTGCTTTCATCTAACTGTTTTTGTCCCGCATCTAACTGCTCTTTAGCCTGAGCCAGTTGTTCTCTAACTGGGGCAAGCTCTGCTTCAAATTCTTCCTTTTGTTTGTCAAGTTCCTGCTGGGAAGCGTTTAACTGATTATAAGTCTGAGTTAACTGTTCCCTAGCCTGGGAAAGCTGGGCCTGACCCGCCTGCTGTTGTTGATCTAATTGCTCCTGGGCAGCTTGAAGCTGATTTTCCCCTTCTTCAAGCTCAGTCTTGTCGTACTGGCGTGAGCGATGATATTACCACCAATGGGTTTCTTTGGATCCGGGTTGAACATCGCGCTCGGGCCACCATCAACCTGAGCAACAACGTGGTTTGTGATGACGACGGC
>CANQNI010000144.1 GCA_947625175.1 uncultured Eubacteriaceae bacterium
GAGTGACTCGGTTACTCCACTAAAAGACAGTCCTGAATTTATTGATTTACTTTTAACTTATGGTAAGAATCCGGTTATTGGACTCTTAATTTCTACCATAATGACTTCAATTCTTCAAAGTTCAGGAGCTGTAATCGGACTAATTCAATCATTAGCTCTTGCAGGTGTCTTTAGTGCCACCACCGGAACAGAAGCTATTGAAATTTGTATCCCCCTTATTATAGGTAGTAACATAGGAACCTGTATTACTGCTATTTTATCTTCAATTGGAACATCCAATACGGCTAAAGAAGCTGCTCTCTTACATTTGATTGATAAGATAATCGGAGCTATTTGGGTAATGATATTAATATATGTTATTAATCTCTTTACCAGTGATAACTTTATTTATGAATTTATCGTGGCTATCTCAGGCACAATAAAATTAAATGGAGAGGTAGTTCCGAATATTGCCAGACAGATTGCTATGGCCCACTTGTTCTTTAACATTGCCAACACAGCAGTTTTATTCCCGTTTATCAAACCAATTGTTCATCTGGTACAGCGGATTCTTCCACCGGAAAGAGGAGAAGAAGAAGGATTAAGATTAGACGAACGTCTACTCAACACACCAGATATTGCTATTGCCCAGGCTGAACAGGAACTGGTTAAACTGGGACGTATGGTAACCAAGAACTTTGGTAGAGCCATGGATATGTTAATAAGTCTGGATGAAGAAAAACTTAATAAAATAAATGAAACTGAAGACCGGATAGATGAGTTCGAGGTAGGAATTCAGGAATTTGCCGCCCGGATTGTTGGGCTTGGTACTATTGCTGATGTTAATCAGGTTACTTTCCTACTGGAGAATTCACATATTCTGGAAAGAATAGGAGACCACGCCTGTAACCTGATGGGACTTGCTCTGGAAATGATTAATAAAGATGAAGAATTCTCTGAAGGAATGATATCAGCCCTGGTTGAAATGAAAGAAAAAATTGGCCAAATGTTGGATCAGGTTACAGAATTACTGGGAGATCCCCAGAAAACAATAGATACAAAGTTTATTTATCAGGAAGAAGGTTTTATTGATCGTGCGACCTGTTTTTAGATGAAAAGTCTAAACATCTACGGATGAAACAGTAATTTAATAAGTAGAGATACTTATCCTAAGCTCCGGCTGGCATTAAGTCAGAAGCCCGGTAAAGTCGGCAGAATATGCCGGGGATCATTTAAGCTATCCATGGATAGTATGTTCAAAGGAACTGACGAATCTATGAAATAAAGAGTCTAAAAAAACCATCTCCGGAAAATCCGGGCCAATCCTGGTTGAGTAAGAAAGATCGATATGAAAAACCGGAAATTTAGTATTGGCAGGCTCATAATAGAATCCTAAAGATAGTGAGATAGAATTACTGTAACAGGGAAAGGAACACTGTTCTGAGAGCGACAGCAGAACTGATGAAAGCTCTGTAATGGGGCAGGAGGAATAGCTGTTAGTCAAAAGAGATTTTATGAATTAAGTACTTAATTCATAAGATTTTTTCTGATGGCACGCCGTATGCGCTAAAAGGTGCATGTACGGTGTAGATTGGGGGAAAAACCGGAAGCTTAAAGCTAAAGGTTTACCTATCAATATAAATAATTACACGTCTTCGTCAAAAGAGAATAAACTATGTAAACAAGGGGAAGAGTCAGATATTCCCGTCATTTATTTTCGTGGACGTATTAACAAATTGTGAAAGAATAGCAGGTTTAGCTTCAGATGTAGCTAATGCTGTATTAACTTCGCAAGAGTTAAAAGATTTAAACCCGCAACAGCAGGTAGTTTATTAGAAAGGAGTTGCAAGTGGATTACGATGTAATGATTATAGGTAGTGGTCCGGCTGGTCTTACAGCAGGAATATATGCAGGTAGAGCAACACTTAAAACCGCTATATTGGAAAAACAGCCCGGTGGTCAAATGGGCAATACCTGGTCGATTGAGAATTACCCGGGGACGGGTTTAACTATAACCGGTCCAAGACTTAACGATAATATGAGAGAACAGTGTACTGAAAATAATGTTAAATTTATTCAGGAAGCTGTGGTTGATATAGATAGAGCTGCTGATAATACCATTGATATTAAGACGGAACTAGGAAATACCTATAATTGCGGTACGGTTATTTTTGCTACTGGTGCCGATCCTAGAAAGCTTGGGATTCCAGGTGAGGAAGAATATCGTGGTCTAGGTGTTTCTTATTGCGCTACCTGTGATGCTAACTTCTTTAAAGATCTCCGCGTCGCTGTTGTTGGTGGTGGAGATACAGCCCTTGAAGAAGCTTTGTATCTAACTAAATTTGCCAGTGATATTAAACTTATTCACAGAAGAGATGAATTTAGAGCTTCCAAGATTTTAGTTAAACGGGTTTTGGAAAGTGACAAGATCCAGATTATCTATGATAGCGTTATGAAAGAAATAACGTCTGGTAGTGATGGTCTGGTCAATGGAGCTATCATTGAAAATGTTAAAACCGGTAAAAAGGAAAAACTGGACTTAGAAGGAGTCTTTATTTTTGCCGGTCATGTTCCAAACACTACTTTTATTAAGGATAATAAACTCTTTAAACTAAACGAACAGGGCTATATTTTAGTAGATGATCAGATGAATGCTGGTAGTCCCGGTGTTTATGCTGCTGGGGATGTTATTAAGAAAGAGATCAGACAAATTATTACTGCAGCCAGTGACGGATGTGTGGCCGCTATCAATGCTGGGCATTATATCGAAGAAGAACCATTTGAATCTTAAAAATTTTGTTTAAAATTTTTAAAAAAGTGTATAAATAAATTACTATCGAAATTTTACGCGAATTCACAGGAGGAATTATGGGAAGACTAACTGGGACAAAAACCCTTGAAAATCTCTATAAAGCATTTACAGGTGAATCTCAGGCAAGAATGCGTTATGTTTATTATTCAAAGGTTGCTCATAATGACGGCTATGGGGAAATTTCCAATATCTTTTTGGAAACAGCAGAAAATGAAACCCAACATGCTAAAATGTTTTATCGCTATATAGCTGAAAGCGAACAAGGCCCAGAAGGACAACCAATTGAACTTCATGTACCACATGACGCTACCTATCCAGTTGCTCTGACAGATGATACATATACTAATCTGGTTAATGCAGCTAATGGCGAAAGAGATGAATGGGGATCATTATATCCGGCATTTGCAGAAGATGCCAAAGCAGAAGGTTTTAATGATATAGCAGCAACCTTTACAGCTATTGTTGATGCTGAAATGCACCACGAAAAACGTTATCGTAAATTAGCAGAAGACGTTAAAAACAAAACTGTTTTCTATCGTCCAGAACCTGTTTACTGGCGTTGTGGTGATTGCGGATATACTGTATTAGCTAAAGAACCACCAGAAAGATGTCCAGTATGTAATAATCCTAGACGTGTTTTCCAGATTGCTGATATTGATGACTAAAATGAGTTAGCTAACAAAGTCAAACTATAATGGTTTGGCTTTTTTTATTTAAATTTATTTAATGAAAGGTTAAAATGTCTGTCGAAGAAGCTAGAAGATTTGTAAGAGAATCTCAGAGTAGGGAAGAAATTAAAGAAGCGTTTAACATTTTAAAAAATGAAACGTACAATATCATTGCATTATCAAAAGAACTTGGCTATGAATTCACACCGGGCGAACTAGTACAGGCAGTAGTGGAAGAAGTTTTCACTTAAAAATTAAACTGGCAGGCCTCTGCCAGTTCTTTTTATATGAATAGTTCGTTTTCTTTTCGAACTGAAGCGGATTTCTTAAGGGCTAATCCGGCAGCTTTAGTAAGGAGCTTATTTACTTTTCTTGAATTTGCCGGACAAACTTTAATGCAGCGCATACAGGTAATACACTTACTTTTATCCGATTTAAAAGTTTGTGGATCAATTGCTCCAACCGGACAGACAGTAACGCAGTAACCGCATTTTCTGCAGTTAGATCCCGGTTTTGGAATTAAAGGCATACTACTTAGTTTTTTATAGGGTCTATTTCCAGGAAACTTTGGTTCATTATTAGAATTCTTATTTTTAATATCATCAGCAAAGCTTAATAAAACTTCTTTATCCTGATTATCAGGACGACCGGAAGCATATTCTGGAAGAATTGAATGTTCTGCCACGGCAGTTACGCCAGCTACCGGATTAAAACCTGTTTCTTTAAGTTTATCCTCCCATTCAAAGAAGACCCCCGCTTCAAATGGATGTTTTCGTTAAGCGGCGGGATGAATTTGAATAAACTACCAGAAAACGGCATA
>CANQNI010000145.1 GCA_947625175.1 uncultured Eubacteriaceae bacterium
AGATAAACTTAAGAAAAGTTTAATAGATACAGTAAAAGCACATGATTATTTAAACACTATATTAAGATTAGATGAAGAAGGAGTAATACAGTTTAAAGAGACTAGAGAAATTAATATACCTATTCTTAATATAACTGAAGAGGAATTCGGAGAACATAAAAACGAATTTAATAGACCTTTTAAAATGTTAGAATCTCCTCTTTATCGAATAGAAATAGTTAAGACAGAAGATAAAAATTATTTACTTTTAAATTTCCATCATTTAATCTTTGACGGTTATTCTTCAGATGTCTTCATAAAGGATCTTGCACGTGCTTATAACGGGGAATTACTTGAAAAAGAAACCTCAGATTATTTTGACTATATAGAAAACGAGAAATCAGCAAAGAATTCAGAAGAAGTAGAAAACTCAAGAAATTTCTATTTAAAAATGTTTGAGAATGCGGATGGTGTTTCATCTCTACCAAAGATTCAAGAAACTAAAGAAGAGTTAAGGGCTTCTGAATTAATTAGTGTTCCTTTTGATTTAGAAGAAGTAGAAGTTTTCTGTAAGCAACATTCAATTACACCAGCCCAATTCTTCCTGGCTGCTACCCTTTATACTGTTTCTCGCTTTACTAATAGTGAAGGTGCGTTTATCAATACAATTAGTAACGGAAGAAATGACTTAAGATTTAAAGATACTTTAGGGATGTTTGTCAAAACACTTCCAATAGGTTCTAATTTAGGTGAAGGTAGTGTAAAAGAATTTATCGAAAAATGTGCTCAACTGCTTTCTGATACAGTTCAAAACGATAGTTATCCTTATTCTGAATTTGTTAGAGAATTTAATTATAATCCTAATATTTTATATGCTTATCAATTAGGTATTGGTGAACCAGCCAAAATAGAAAGCGAAGTCTTAGAAAGAAAACAGCTAGCTCCAAGAGAGGCCAAGTTTGATGTAGGTGTTTATATAGAAAAACTTGACGGGAAAAATGTTATCAGTATTTTATATGATACAGATAACTATGATACTAATCTGATGAATAGCTTTCTTAGAAGTCTTAAAATTGTTTCCGAAAACTTTCTTAAAAATCCGAGGAAACCTTTAAAGTCAGTTTCTATATTAAAAGATGAAGAATTAAGGCTATTAGAAAACTTTTCCGTTTCGAAAGAAAAAAATATTGAAGAAAAAGGCTTAAATACTCTCTTTGAAAATCAGGTAGAGAAGAATGGTGATAACATTGCTCTGATTTCAAAAGATGGGACATTTACTTATAGTGAACTTGATACAAGAGCAAATAAAATTGCTAATAGTCTTATCAAGAAGGGGATAAAAAAGGGAGACCGAATCGCTTTATTACTTAATCGTGATTCAACTTTTTTAACTAGTCTTTATGGTGTTTTAAAAGCAGGGGCTGCTTTTATTCCAATAACAAAGCAATATCCGGTTAATAGAATTCAACAAATTTTAAATGATAGTGAAGCTCGTTTTATTATTACTAATGAAGATGAATTAACTAATTATGAAAATAGTCTTGATATAAAAGAATTAGAAAAAGAGACTAACTCTACTAATCCGAATATTGCAATCGAGCCGGAAGACTTAGCTTATATGATATATACATCGGGTTCTACTGGAAAACCAAAGGGTGTTTTACTAAAACATGAAGGAATTATTAATTATGTTACTCCAGATGAAGCGAATCCTCATGTATTTTCCGCTGTAAACCTGGGTCATGCTTTTGGTTCAATTACAAGTGTTGGATTTGATATGTCATTAAAAGAAACTGTTCTTTCTTTAAGTAATGGTCTAACGCTTGTCCTAGCAGATGAGGATCAAATAAATAATCCTAAGGAGTTAGCTAAATTTTTTATTGATAATTCAGTGGATGTGTTTAATGCAACACCTTCTAGACTTCAGATTTATATGGAAGATCCTGACTTTTTAGAGTTTCTAAAACAATGTCAAGTTATAATTGCTGGAGCAGAAAAGTATCCACAAAAATTATTAGAAGATTTACAAAATATTACAAATGCTCAACTTTTTAACACCTATGGTCCTACAGAAATTACAGTTTCCTCTAATGCTAAAAATTTAACCGAAAGTAAAAATGTAACTATTGGTAAGCCACTTTTAAATGTTAAGGAATTAATTCTTGACTCTGATTTAAATCCTGTTCCAATAGGAGTAACTGGGGAGCTTTTAATTGGAGGTAAAGGAGTTGCTTTAGGTTATAATAATCTTCCTGCTGAGACTGAAAAAGCCTTTATTGAGTTAAATAATAAGAGATTTTATAAAACTGGAGACTTAGCCCGTTGGACTACAGATGGTGAAATAGAAATTCTTGGTCGAAATGATAATCAGGTTAAATTAAGAGGATTACGAATCGAATTAAATGAAATAGAATCTGTTCTTAATAAAACAGGTCTTGTAGATTCTGCTTATGCCACAGTTAAAGAAATAAACGGTAATGAAACTCTCTGCCTTTACTATACAGCCGATAATGAAATCGAGAATATAACTTTAAAAGAAAATTTAAGAAAAAGCCTGCCTGATTATATGATTCCAGAGTACTTTGTTAAATTAGACAAAATACCGGTTACTATTAATGGAAAAATAGATTTAAAAAATCTACCGGAACCAAAATTAGAAAAAAGAGTTTCTTCAGAGGAAAAGGCTGCTAATTATACAGAACAAGAACTTATTGAAATCTTTAAAAAAGTATTAAATTTAGATTCTGTATCCAGAAAAGATGACTTTTTTGAACTTGGTGGTAGCTCACTTTTAGTTACTAGAGTAGTAATTGAAGCTGGAAAAAAACAGCTTAATATCGCCTATGGTGACTTATTCGAACATCCTACACCTGAAAAATTGGCTTATCATCTTACTGGTTCAGATATTCAAAATTCTAATCTTGATGATTATAGAAATTATGATTATTCACGCATTGATGAAGTTTTATCAAAGAATACTCTTGAAAATTTTATTAATGGGGATAAACAGGATTTAGGAGACGTAATTTTAACTGGTGCTACAGGATTTTTAGGAATTCATCTTCTTAATGAACTATTAGAGAACACTGACTCACATATTTATATCTTTCAAAGAGGTAAAAAGAGAATGACTCCGGAAGAGAGAGTCAAAGGATTTTACTATTACTATTTTGATAAAAAGATTTTTGAAATCTATAGCGATCGTATTACAGTTATAGAAGGAGATATAACAAACAAAGATAGTTTTAAAGAATTAGAGTCTATTAAGGCTGATACGTTTATTAATAGTGCTGCTAATGTTAAACATTATGCTGAAGGAAGTGAAATCGAAGAAGTAGACTATAATGGAGTACTCAATATTATCGAATATTGTAAAAAAACTGATACAAAATTAATTCAAGTTTCAACGATGAGTGTTGGTGGAATTTTCTTGGATCAACCAGGAAAAGTCTCAGAATTAAAAGAAGATCAACTCTTTTTCGGTCAGTTCCAAAATTCTAAATATACAAGTTCCAAATTTCTTGCTGAACGAGCTATTTTAGAAGAAATTGCTGATGGATTAAATGCAAAAATTATGCGGGTCGGAAATCTCTCACCACGAGAAAGTGATGGAGAATTCCAGGTTAACTTTACAACAAATACTTTTATGGGAAGATTACGAGCAATTTCTCAATTAGGTTATTATCCTTTTGAATCAATGGATAGTAAATTTGAATTATCTCCAATTGATTATGTTGCTAAAGCAATTATAAAGCTAGCCGAGTCTCCTAAAGAAAATACGATACTACATCCATTTAATAATCATAGTCTTTTAATGAACGATCTATATAATCAACTTGAATCAATCGGAAAACCAGTTGAAGGAATAGAAAATAACGATTTTAATGAAGTCGTTAGAAAAGCATTAGAGAATCCTGATATGGCTAAAATACTTTCAAGCTTTATTGCTTATGAGAATTCTGCCCATGGTAGGAAAATTTATAGCGTTACTAAAAATAATGATATGACTATGCAGATTCTGTATAGATTAGGATTTAACTGGCCAGTAACATCAATTGATTATATGAAAAAATTTTTGCATAGTCTTAGTGATCTACTTTTCTTTGATTATTTATTTTAAAAGATTGCCTGGAAATTTTATTTCTGGGCTTTAATTATAATAATTTTGAAATCGATTAAGCTAAAATTAAGTTAAAAAGAACTTGAACAAAGTAAGATTCGTGGTATTATATATATAGATCTTTAACTTGGGTCGGAGGAATTTAAAGATGGTTCCTCCGATTTTTTATTTC
>CANQNI010000146.1 GCA_947625175.1 uncultured Eubacteriaceae bacterium
CCGTTTGCACGACTGGGCAGCTGCAAACCTACTACCTTTTAGGTGGTGGATAGTTGATAATCATATGTTTGATAAAGAAAGTAATCTCTAATTTGAATTTTATTAAATTCATTTAAATAGTAATCCATTTCTTTTATCATCTTCGGAAATTCTGGATCATAACTTAAATAATCATTTGGATTATCCAGTATTTCTAAAAATTTTTGGCGGTTTCCCTTTTTAACCTGAAGAGCCAAATGATTAATTACTTTAACTAGATCCTCTTTTGATTTTCCTTCTGTTATTTCTTTAATTTTATTTATTAATTCTACTCGGTTCATTTGTTTAATCAATCAAATTTTATTCTTTAATAATTTACAAAAAATTAGTAAAGTAAAACCTATTTTAATATTTACATTCTTGAAATTAAGATTAAGCTCTAATCTTTCTTAAACAAAATTATGTTCTGTTATAATAAATTTACTTTGTTATCGGCTACATTTTTATATATTCTAGAAGTTTTGAGAAAATATAATTAATGAAAAACGAATTTGATATAAATACTTACAATTTTAGATTTAATAAAAATCAAAACAAATCTTCCGATAAAGCTATACTAATAGTTTTAATGTTAATTGGAATAGGACTATTTCTAGTTGGAGCTAAATTTCTTTTTCGTATCGGAAACACAAATAATTTATCCTATGAACTCTGTGATCTAATAGCACTAGGTCTATCAGTTCTTATATGGTTTTTCTGCTTGGTTCCTCACATTTTTAATATATACCAAAGAGTTTTATTCTTTTTAGTTATTGATGCTCTTCTTTACCTTTTTATTAGAAATCATCAGTATTTCTTTATTAACACTATCCAATTATTAACTGGGATTATGGGAATATTAACTGGTCTTGTTCAATGTATAAACGCCTGGCAAGCTAGGAAAGATGATCTTGATAATTATATTAACTGTTTAGTTTGGGCTTTAGTTTATTTTACTCTTGGGATTTTAATCTTAAGAAACACTAGACTCCTGGCTATCTACCTGGGTCTTTACATGATGATTTTAGCTATTAACATTTTCTCAGAATGTTTTAAAGCTTATTTTAGAGTCAGTATTGACCAAAATGGTAAACCACATCGAATCATCTTATTACCAACACTCATATCAGCTTTTATCCCAATCGGCTTTTATAACCGTTTTAGTAATTTTAGTGAATTAAATCCAGATGATAACCTAATTCTCTCTGAAAATCCTGATGAAAACGAACCAGAGGAAAATTTAACTATTTATATACATATGTTAAGTGGTTTAATTCCTGGACTCGGACACGTTGATTTATCTCTTAATGATACGGCTTATTGTTATGGAAATTTTGATGAAAGTACCTGGATTTTGGGTGGTTTTATTGCTGACGGAACTTTTGCTCTTATTCCAAAAGATAAACACATTAACTATGCTTTGAATAAAGAAAAGAAAATTCTCCTTGCTTATTCAGTGAAGATAAGTGAAGATATTAAAAATCAGATTCAAAACCGGATAAGTGAGATTATGGAAAATTCCTATGAATGGGAAACCAAAGCTGAACAGGCCCAAAAGGGAGAAATTCCAGGGGATCCTAATTCTTTTACTGATGTTGGTAGTATTCATTTTCGGGAAAGTGGAGCCAAATTCTACAAATTTAACAAAAAGAGTCCTTATAGAACCTACTTTGCTTTAGGTTCAAATTGTGCAAAGGTTGCTAATGATATCATCGGAAGTTCCGGTATTAATCTCTTTAATCTCAGTGGAATCATCACACCAGGAACCTTCATTCAATATTTAAATGAATTATACATGTTAGATAATTCTATTGTTGTCGACCGTAAAATTTATATGTTAAATAAAAACGGAAAACCTTATGTCATAACCGGTGAAGATGAAAAGAAATTAGAAAAACAAATGAAAATTGCTTAAATTAAGTGAATGATTTGATTTTAAACTTTTCAAAAAATTAATTAGATATTATTGAATTATGAACCAGAGACAAACTGATATTTTACAAAAAATAACCCAGTTAAAAGAGGTTAAAGTAACCGATTTAGCAGAAGAATTTGATGTTTCTGAGGTTACTATTAGAAAGGATCTTAATTATCTTGAGGATAATGGTCTGATTAATAGAGAGCATGGTTTTGCCAAAATAAATGAAAGTGATGATATACGAATTCGTCTGGCTCAGAACTATCCTATTAAACAGAAAATTGCTAGAGAGGCTGCAAATCTGATTAATGATGGTGATTATGTTCTGATTGAATCAGGATCATGCTGTTCTCTTTTAGCCCTCGAACTGGCTAAAACTAAAAATGATATTACTATTATTACTAATTCAGCTTTCATAGCTGACTATATTCATAAAGAATCCAACATTAAAGTAATCCTTCTTGGTGGAGAATACCAAATGGAATCCCAGGTTACGGTTGGCCCAGTTATGTCTGAAGTTTTAAAACAATTTAATGTTAACTTAGCTTTTATTGGTATTGATGGTTACAAAGATGGCGTCTTTTCCAGTAACGACTTAATGCGCACTCAGGCAGTTAAAGATTTTGCCAAGCAAGCCGAGAAAACAGTTGTACTAACTGATTCAACTAAGTTTTTCGATCAAAGTAGATTTAACCATTTAAATTCTAATCAAATTGCTACTGTTATAACTGATATAAATATTCCAAACGAAAAAAAAGAAGAAATAGAAAATAACGGGACTGAACTGATTCTAGTTAAATAAAGCAGTTAATCCCGTTATTATTTAAAACTTGCTTAAATGCTTCCAGATCTTCCGGATGATAGGAAGGAACACCTTTATATCTATAATTTCTCCCTAATTTCTCATATTTACTCTCCCCAAACTGATGGAAAGGAAGAAGTTGAACTTGATTTACACCATATTCATTAAAGAGTTCACTAAATTTTTGTGCATCTTCAAGACTATCATTAAAATCAGGGATTACTGGGATTCGAACTAAAATATCCGGGTGATTTAAAGTACTCCAGTCTAAATTCTCCAGAATCAACTCGTTATCGACTCCTGTTCCTTCTTGATGTTTTTGACTATCATAATGTTTTACATCAAATAAAATATGGTCAAACAGAGGAGCTAATTCTTTAAAAATATCATTTTCCACATGCCCAGTTGTTTCAATAGCCAGATCAATGTTTTCCTTTTTTAATTTTTTTATAAGTTCTTTTAAAAAGTCAGGTTGAGCCATTCCCTCTCCACCAGAAATAGTAACGCCACCTCCGGATTCATCTTACAAATCTTTGTCCTGAAGACAAATTCTAACGATTTCATCAGTATCCTGATATTCACCTTCTATCGTTAAGGCTTCAGCTGGACAACCTTTTACTAGTTTTTCTCCTGAGAGATAAGCATCCCTTGAAAACACCGGTAAATCCTCATCTGAAATCTCTACTGTTCCTTTAGGAGCTAATTTAAAACAACTATGACATTTAAGACATTTGCTTTTGTCAACTATAACTTCTGGCTCATCATTCTGCGATTCAGGATTGGCACACCATTCACAAGATAAAGGACATCCTTTAAAGAAAACAGTCGTCCGAATTCCTGGCCCATCATGAATGCTAAATTTTTGAATATTAAATATTCTACCTTGCATCACTAATACTTTCGGTTTTTTTCTATTATAACATTAATTTCAAATGAAAGTTATTTATCTTATTTTTAATTTCGATTGATTTGTCTTATAAATTGTTTTATGATTATAATAACAAATAAAACTTATTTATTTACGAACGAAAGGTATTTATGGAAAATAAGGAACACTTTGGCTCATTAACGCCACGAATGGAAGAATTTAGAGAAGAACTATTAAATACTCCAGCCTCTATTGATGCAACCAGAGCTATATTAACTACAGAGAGTTATAAAGAACATGCTGACAAACCGCTCGATATTAAACGGGCTAAAATGGTTGAAAATATTCTGGAAAATATGCCTATCTTTATTGAAGATCAGACCATGATTGTTGGTAACCAGGCTAAGGTTAACCGGGCTGCTCCTATTTTCCCTGAATATGCTATTGACTGGGTAATAAAAGAACTGGACGAATTTGAAAACCGAGATGGTGATGTCTTTACAATTGACGAAAAGAGTATATAAAAAGGTTTTAATTATTAATAATTCTTATTATTACAGTTAGTCAT
>CANQNI010000147.1 GCA_947625175.1 uncultured Eubacteriaceae bacterium
GCTACTTTAAAGTCCATATCTCCCAGATGATCTTCCATCCCTTGAATATCAGTTAAAATTTTAACATTATCATCTTCTTTAATCAGTCCCATAGCAACACCGGCTACTGGTTTTTTTAATGGAACACCGGCATCCATTAGAGATAAAGTAGAACCACATATACTAGCTTGAGAAGTCGAACCATTTGAACTTAGAACTTCTGATACTACCCGGATTGTATATGGAAATTCTTCTTCTGATGGGAGCATCGGTTTTAAAGCTCTTTCAGCTAAAGCTCCATGTCCAATTTCTCTTCGTCCAGGTCCTCTTGAAGGTCTTGTTTCTCCAACCGAATAACCAGGAAAATTATATTGATGCATATAGCGTTTTTCTGTTTCATTTAATTCAAGACCATCAATTAACTGAGCATCTCTTGGAACTCCTAAGGTAGCAATGGATAAAACTTGTGTTTCTCCTCTAGTAAATAAACCAGAACCATGGGTTCTATCTAAATAACCCACTCTGGAACTAAGTGGACGAATTTCAGTCATAGCCCGACCATCAGGTCTTATGTTTTCATTTAGAATTAAACTCCGAAATTCTTTTTTCTGGATATCATCTAAAACGGTTTTAATATTATCATCCTGTTCAGGATATTCTTCATTAAAATGTTCTAAAACATCTTCTTCAATTTCAGCTAAGCGTTCACTACGTTCATCTCTATTAAAAATATGAATTGCATCTTTAATAGAATCTTTAACATAATCTTTAACTGCTTCAGTTAATTCTTCAGAAGGTAGATAAAGTTCAACTTCTTTTTTTTCTTTACCAACTTCTTTTTGAATTTCCTCGATAAACTCAACTATTTTTTTAATTTCTTCATGAGCTAAAAGAATAGCATCAAGCATTAATTCTTCAGATACTTCATTAGCACCAGCTTCAACCATCATAATAGCGTCTTTTGTACCCGAAACAGTTAAGTTTAGATCAGACTTTTCACGCTGTTCCTGAGTTGGATTAATGATGAGCTCTCCATCAACTAAACCAACAGCTACAGAAGCAGTTGGTCCTTCAAAAGGTATTTCCGAAATACTTAATGCTACACTAGAACCATTCATGGCGGTAATTTCAGGCGCATTATCCTGGTCATCAGACATAACCGTTTCTATTACCTGAACATCATTACGCATTCCTTTGGGAAATAATGGACGAATTGGTCTATCAATTAATCTAGAATTTAAAATAGCTTTTTCACTAGGTCTTCCTTCTCTTCTTAGGAAAGAACCAGGAATTTTTCCAACCGAATAGAGTTTTTCTTCATAGTCAACACTAAGTGGGAAAAAATCCATTCCCTCTCTAGGTTTTTTAGATAATCCAGCGATTGATAAAACGTTAGTATCACCATAACGAACCATAGCTGAGCCATTGGCCTGACCGGCTACTTCTTCGACCTCCACAACAAAAGGTCTTCCTGCAATTTCAGTTTCAAATTTTTTCATAAAAACCTCATTAATGTAGACGGTCGAAAACAAGTTTATCTAGCTTGTCCCCATTCTAAAAATCAGCTTAAATCTAACCTTTAGAATGAAGACATGTTAATAAATCGAATCCGTCTACTAAAAATAAAAAAGTGGCTAATGCCACTTATAATCAACGTCTTAAATTTAATTCTTTTAACAGTTCGCGATAACGATTAATATCTGTTCTTTTTAAGTAATCTAAGAGACCTCTTCTTTGTCCAACGAGTTTTAATAAACCTCTTCTTGAATGATGATCTTTTTTATGAACAGCAAAATGTTTGTTTAAATCATTAATTCGGGCTGTTAATAAAGCAATTTGTACAGCAGTTGATCCGGTATCATTTTCATCTTTACCAAATCTTTTTACGATTTCCGCTTTTTCTTCTTTAGTTATCATAATTACTCCTTTTTAGTTACTCCAATATCATAGATAAACGCCGGAGATTCGATTAACCAAGATATTGGTACGATTAGATTAGCATAAACCTTTATAATTGTAAATGTTACAATTTAACTGGCAAGCTTTTCACAAAGTTCAACTGTTTTATCTATCGAGAAACTTTCAGCTGTATTTTTCATAGCTTTACTCATTTTCTTAATTAATTCAGGGTTATTAGCCAAGTCATCAATTAAACCAGTTAAATCTTTAATATTGTCAACAATAATAGCTAATCCACTTTCTTCCAGGTATTTGGCATTTTCTTCTTCTTGTCCCGGATAGGTGTAAGGAATAATTATTGGTATATTTTTTGAAATTGCTTCAGTTGAAGTTAAGCCACCAGGTTTTGTTACAATAATGTCAGCACTTTCCATTAACTCAGAAATTTTATCAGTAAAACCTATAACATTAACTTCAATATTGTCTTGAACATTTTGAGAAATATGTTCTACTACTTCTTTTAAATGTTCATTCTTTCCGCAAACTACAGTAATCTTTAAATTTGAATTGGCTTTAATAATAGCTTTAAAAGCTTTTTTTAATTGTCTACTACCTAAACTACCAGCCATTAATAATATATGAAAACTATTTTTATCTTCTTCTTTTAAATAATTGTTCTTAAATTCATCTCTTATAGGGATACCATAAGGAAAAATAATATCCTGATTTACTCCTCTATCTAACATAGTTTGTTTGGTATATTCACTACCAACAACATAAGCGTTAATTGAATCTTTTAAATATACATCATGAATAATATAATCAGTTATAAAAGATAAAATTGGTTTACTGAATTCTTTTTTATCTTTTAACCGTCCTAGAATATTAGTAATGATTGGATGAGTAGAAATAATTAAATTTGGATTATAAGTCTCAATATCACTTAATAAATCTTCTTTTAATAAGCGTGCAGATTGAGCAAGAACAGCTTCAGTTGATTTAGATTCAAAATCAAACTCTTTATATAAAAACTTATATAAATAAGGAAGATAATCTACTAACCGCTGATATCCTTTTGAAACGATCCGATTTAAAAGATCGCTATTTTCTTCAAAAGCATCAATAATAATTGCTTGATGACCAGCTTTTTCCAGGGCTTTTTTCAAAGAAAGAGCGGCTAATGTGTGACCGGCACCAGTTGTTCCTGTATAAATTAAAGCGAGCATTAAAAATTAATCCTCAAAATCTTTTGAAAATCGATAGTGGACTTTCATTAATTTCCCACCAATTTTGTCTTCTGTTCTTTTTGCTATCCACTGAGTCAAGAGATATCCACCAGCAATTCCAGCACCTAAAGCTCCTAAAGTAAATAAAACATATTTTCCTAAATTATCCATATTTTACTCCATTTTTTCATATCTAAATTTTGTTAATCCCAAAAAACTTGGGTAATAAAATAATATCTAATTACCGATTTAATTATCCAAATAAAAGTTAAAATAACGTTAATTTAAAAAATGTAACGATTTTTATATATTTACTTGACTTTTATTATCAGATCAATTATATCAAATATAGGTTTAATTACTTATTATTCTTTTTTGGTTTGAATCTTTATTCAATTTAAGAAGATACTAAATAATTTAATCAATATAATGAAATAATAAAAAGTTTATAACTTCTTAAATTTAATTGAGATTCATATTAAATAATTATTATTTAATTTTCAAAATTTTTATGGAGTTTTAAATGTTAGCACAGATACAACGATTTGGTGGTGCAATGTTTACCCCGGTTTTACTATTCGGTTTTGCCGGTATTGTAATTGGGGTAGGAACATTGTTTACAACTGAAGTTATATTTGGTTCACTAGCAGCAGAAGGAACTTTCTGGTATAGCTTTTGGCAAACTATCTTATCAGGTGGTTGGACCGTATTTAACCAGTTAAATCTTCTTTTTTGCGTTGCTCTTCCTATCGGTTTATGTAAGAAGCAAAATGCTCGTTGCTGTATGGAAGCATTAGTAGTCTATTGTACATTTAATTACTTTGTAGGTTCAATGCTTCAGTACTGGGGACCAGTATTTGGTGTTGATTATTTTGTTGACGAAGTTGGTGGTTCAACTGGTTTGGCTATGATCGCTGGTATCAAAACTCTTGATATGGGGATGATCGGAGCTTTAATGATTTCTGGTATTACTATTTATCTGCATGATAAATTTTATGATACAGAATTACCAGAATGGTTAGGTGTTTTCTCTGGTTCTACTTTTGTTTACATGATTGCATT